>JAOUJD010000015.1 GCA_029883565.1 Burkholderiaceae bacterium | reverse complement strand
GGATCACTTCATAGACTCCGTCGCCGAAGATGAACCCGCGGTCCAGGACCGAGATCCGGGCCTCGGCGAGCGGGATCCACTCGCCGTTCAGGTAACACGTTCCGTCTTGCCACTCCATCAGTTCCGCCTCCTCCACCAGAGCCGCACCGCGTCATAGGCGCGCCCGACCAGCCCGGCCTCGCCCACACTGTCGAGGGCGACTACGGGCACATCTGCGATCGCTTCGCCGCCCGCGGTGATCTTCAGGCGGCCTACCGTCTCGCCCTTGCGCAACGGGGCCAGCAAGGGATCCTGCCGCTCGAGCGAGGAGCGCAGCCCGGCCTCGCCGAGCGCCCGCAGCGCATCGGCCGGCACGGTCACATAGACGTCGCGGTCGACGCCGATCGGCACTTCGCCACGGTCGCCCTTCCAGACTTCCGGGCGCACCAGCACGTCGCCGTGCCTGTACAGCCGCACGGTATCAAACGACGCGTAGCCGTAATTGAGCAGGCGCAGGGCCTCCTGCGCGCGCACGGAATCGCTGGCGGCGCCGAGCACTACGGCAATCAGGCGCCGTCGGAAGGCCCGTTCACCTGCGCCCTGTGGCCGGGAGGCGCTTGCCACGATCGACCAGCCGCTCGCTTCCGTGTGCCCGGTCTTCATGCCGTCGACGCTGTCGTCGCTCCACAGCAGCCGGTTGCGGTTCGACTGGGTGACCTGGTTGTAGGTGAACTCGCGCTGCGCGTACAGGGACGCGTGCTGCGGAAAGTCCGCGAGCACGCGTTGCGCCAGCCGCGCGAGATCCTCGGCCGTCGAATATTGCTGAGGATCGGGGAGTCCTGTCGGATTGGCGAACCGCGTGTTCTTCAGGCCGAGCCGCCGGGCCTCGGCGTTCATCCGGTCGACGAAGGCCGCGACGCTGCCCGCGGCGTGCTCGGCGAGTGCCACGGCCGCGTCGTTGCCGGAGCCCACAACCAGCCCGCGCAGCAGCTGGTCGACCGTGACCGGCCGGCCCGGTTCGATGAACATGCGCGCACCGATGCGCCCGGGCGCCCCCATGGCTGCGGGCGAAACGGTGGCGACGGCATCGAGCTGCGTGCGCCGCTCCCCCAGCGCGACGAAGACGACGTAGGCGGTCATCAGCTTGGTCAGCGAGGCCGGCTCCATGCGCTGTGTCGCCGCGTGTGTCGCAAGCGTGACTCCGCTGGCGGCGTCCACCAGTGTCCAGGCGCGGGCCGCCAGTACGGGGGCGGGCTGTGCGTGGACGCCGCCGGCAGCCAGCAGCAGGAGGGCAAGCGCGAAGAAGCGGCACGACAGCGCCGGAGTGCGAAGCGACACGTGAGCGGAGGCAGAGGGAGCAGCGGAGCGATTTTATCCCCAGCCGATCCGGGGACCGACCGCAGCCCCGCAAGCAAAGCTTCGCGCGTCGGGTGGCGCGCGTACGCGTTTGCGGATCAGGGACGGCGCCGCAGCGCCCGCACGTACTCCTGGGCCGCCGCGGTGCCGAGCGCCGACGTGACGAGGCGTTCGGCCTCGCGCACGCGATCGCGGAAGTCCTCGATCGTGCGGCAGTTCTCGATGCGGATGGCGACCACTTCGGCGCCCGGACCGAGCCGGTCGGTCAGCTCACGCACGGCGCGCCGCTTGGCTTCCTCGAGCGTGATGGGGGTGAGGTCACGGTCATCCATTACCGCCGTGCCCGTGGTCGGCGCGATGTCCGGGCCCGGCTCGGCGCCGTTGACGGTGGGGACATCGAGGCTGACGTCGGCGCTGGCTTTCTCGGCAAGGCCGCCGCCCTCGAGCTGGCTGACGATGCCCTCGATTTCGCCCGGCCGGACCAGCACGGCGAGTTCGTTGATGGTCCGCTTGCCGTCCATCATGATGAGCACCCGCCGCGCAGTCATCGACAGCTGAGCGCTGCGCGCGGCCACTTCGGCCACGCCCTTTGGCGTCTTTGCGTAGATCAACGTTCCGTCCATCACCCTGCGCGCAAGCGCGCGTCCGTGTCGCCCCGCCTAAGCAGGTCCGGCCGTCCGGTACCGGTCAGTCTTTTTAAGCAGTTTGGTGGGGACCGTCAAACGCGGACATCCCCGTAATGTGCGTGCTTATCAACGCTTTGAGGAGGGGGAGGCGGCGGTGGAAGAAGTGATCCGCACCGGGGATCACGACCACCGGCAGGTCCTGGGGCCGTGCCCAGTCGAACACGTCGGCCAGCGGAATCGTTTCGTCGTTCTCGCCGTGAATCACCAGGGAATCACGCCGCACATCGGGCATGGGCCACTTGCCGGCAGCGCATCCGACCAGGACGAGATGGCGGGCGGGGCGGTGTCGCGCGGCGAGCGTCCGTGCCGACCGCGCGGCGACGAAGCTGCCGAACGAAAACCCGGCCAGTGCGACCGGCAGTTCGGCTGATACGCGGCCTGCAAGTGAAGGCAACGAAGGCAGGGCGTCGATCAGGTGCAGGAAGTCTTCCGTTTCTCCGTGTCCCTCGTCGTGCGTTCCTTCGCTGCGCCCGACCCCGCGGAAGTTCGGCCGGACGGCGAGCCAGCCGAGGGTCGCGAACGTACGAGCGATGGTGGCGGCGACCTTGTTGTCGAGCGTGCCGCCGTAGAGCGGATGAGGGTGCCCGACATACGCGATGCCGCGCGCGGCTGCCCGTTCGGGCCAGTCGAGCGCGAACTCGATCTGCCCGGCACTGCCGGCAACGGTGAGTTTCTCGGTACGTGAGAGCATCTAGATGCGCAGGCGCTCGACAACCTCGCCCTTGACCAGATGGGAGTCGATGATCTCGTCGATGTCGTGCTCGTCGACATAGGTGTACCAGACCCCTTCCGGATAGACGACGATGCAAGGCCCTGCGTCGCAGCGGTCGAGGCAACCGGACTTGTTGATGCGGATCCTGCCCTCGCCGCTCAGGCCCAGTTGCTTGATGCGTTGCTTTGCGTGCTGCTGCATTTCGGCGGCGCGATGACAGGCGCAACAGGCCGCCCCCTCCTCGCGCTCGTTCAGGCAGAAGAACACGTGACGCTGGTAGTAGCTCATGGCAGTCGCGAATGGCTTTCCCCGCAGGGATTCCCGCGGACAGGCGTGAAATTATAGGGAGCCGGCCCGCTGAACTCAGCGCATCGGGCGTGCCGTCGCCGCGACCGCCGCGAGGGCAAGGCCGAGCGCGTACGGCCACAGCATCGAAAGCCAGTTCATCAATGCGATGAAGTTCAGCAACGAGCCCTGGCGCCAGTCCTGCAGGTTCGCCAGGTAATACGGGTTATACGGAACCAGGTTGGCGCCGGCGAGGGCGGCGACGAGGGCGACCAGCGCGAAGCGTGGCCGCCAGTGGACCGGCCCGGCGCTCGCCGCGAGCAGTGCCATCGTTCCGATGGCGAGGCCGCCATAGGCGCCCGGAGTGAGCCAGGCGAGCGCGCGTTCCGGACCGAAGAGAAGCCCCTGCGTCAGCCCCTTTACAGCGAGCGCGGCGACGAGCAGGGCAACGAGCAGTCCGCTGCGGGGAGCGGCCGGCCGCATCGCCGACGCGAAACCGAGACCCACGGCGAGCAGGGCGGCGGCCGTCACGAAGGCCTCCGCGAGGACGAACTCGGCCGGACCGAACGCGCTGGCATCGAACAGCGCGTGCGTCCATCCTGCGACGGACAGAAGCCCGCCCAGAGACTCCCGCGTGTCGCCGGTGCCGAACAGCATGGGACCCGGGTAGGCCTGCGCCACCGGCCACAGAGCGATCAGCAGCAGCAGGGTCGGGCGACGGTCGAACCAGCGCAGGCGCAGCTCCGCGAGTCGGCCGCGATCGATCAGGCTCGACGCGAACGGCGCTGCAAGGAGTCCGCCGCCGAGGGCGCCTGCCATGTTCGTGGCCAGATCGATGTTGGACGGCACGCGGCTCGGCAGAAAGGTCTGCGCCGCTTCGATCGTCCCCGAAAGCAGGCCGCCGAGGAGCAGCGCGACGATCGGACCGAGGACGCCGCGCAGGCGTGGGTGGGCCGCAAGCACGACGAGGGCGCCGAGCGGGACATAGGCCAGGACGTTCACGATCAGGTCGAACGTCGTCAGATGGCGCGGCACGGGAGCCGTGAGGTAGGCCAGCGGACCGACGCCGAGATCCCTCCAGCCGCTCCACGGCGCGAGGCCCGAATACAGCAGCAGCAGGAGGTAGACCAGGCAGGCGCCCCGCGCGAGGGGCGAAGTACGTGCGTGCCAGGGCTTGCCGCTATACAGGGAGGACGCCATCGGCCGATTGTCCGGCCCTGCTCGGTCCATTGACAAGCCGGCCGGTCGCGAGAGGTCGGGTGCTAAATTCCCCGTGCACTCGCCCTTACTCGGTCCATGGACACCGAACTTCCTGCCGCGACAGACAGCGTCTTCGATCCGCCGGCCCTGGCCGCGCGCGCGATCGAGCGTTGGCTCGTCGACGCCGGCTTCGACGGCGCCTGCGCGGTCGAGACCATCGACGAGACGGCATCCACCAACGGGGACCTGATGGCCCGTGCGCGCGTCGAGCAGTTCGAGCGACCGGTGCTGCGCGCGGCGGACTTTCAGTACGAAGGCCGCGGCCGGCAGGGGCGCCCGTGGATGGCGCTGCCGCGCCACGCGCTGCTGTTCTCCCTGGGCATGCCGCTCGCCGAGTTGCCGGCATCACTGCCGTCGATCACGCTTGCCTGCGGCGTTGCGCTGGCGGAGTGCCTGCAGCAGCGCGGCGTGCGGGTGCAGCTGAAGTGGCCGAACGACCTGCGGGTGAACGGCCGCAAGCTTGGCGGAATCCTGAGCGAACTGGCCGTGGATGACCAGGCGCGCTACACGCTCGTGGTGGGTATCGGCATCAACCTGCATCTGGAGCCCAGCGCGCGGGAACTGATCGGCCAGCCGGCGCTTGGCCTGGACGAGGTCCTCGAGCCGGCGGTCGTGGCGTCCGAGCGAGAGGCGTGGATCGGCCGGCTTGCCGCGGCCATTCTCGACACGCTTGCCGTGTTCAGCCGCGAGGGATTCGCGGCATTCAGGCCCCGCTTCAACGCGCTGATGGAAGGACGCGGGAGGGAGGTCGACGTCGTCGATAACGGGCAGGTGACGCTGTCGGGCCGCCTGGGCGAAGTCGACGGTTACGGAAGGCTGCTGATCGAGGTGGGCGGCGGGGCGCCGCGCGCGGTCAGCGTCGGCGACGTGATCTTTCGCGCAACGGCCTCGTGACACTGCTGATCGACGCCGGCAATTCCGCCGTCAAGTGGGCGGCACTCGTCGACGGCGGAACATTCGTGGCGACCGGGAGGCAGCTGCACCGCGACGGAGCGGACATCGAGTCGTCGCTGAGCGCGGCATGGCGCTCCCTTGAGCGGCCCGCGCGCGCCGTCGGCTGCTCGGTGGCCGGACGCGACGTGATGGCAGCGATCGAACGCGCGGTGCGCTCGATCGGGCTCGATGGCGTCGACTGGCTCCGGTCGCAGAGGGATTTCAGGGGGCCATTCACCCTGGTCAACGGGTACCGCGACCCCGCGCAGCTGGGGCCGGACCGCTGGCACGCGGTGCTTGGCGCCTGCGCGCGCTTGCCGGGCGCTTCGTTTGTCGTGGCGAGCGCCGGTACGGCCACGACCGTCGACTGCGTGCGGGCCGCTCCGGGCATCGCCCGCTTCGTCGGCGGTTGCATCGCGCCGGGCTTCCGCCTGATGCTCGAGAGCCTGTCCCGGGGAACGGCCGGACTGCCGCTTGCGGACGGCGAAGCCGACGACTTCCCGGACACCACCGACCGGGCCATCGTGACCGGCGTGCTGGACGCCCAGGCGGGGCTGGTCGAGCGGGTCTTCAGGCGTTTCGCCGCCGCGCTCGGCGCGCCGCCGCGGCTGCTGCTCGCGGGCGGCCACGCGGACACGCTGGCGGCGCGCCTGCCCGTCGAGTTGGCGCCGATCATCGAACATAATCTGGTGCTGCGCGGCCTGGCGCTGCGCGACTCGCACCCATGAAACTCGCCTTCCTGCTGCTGCTCCTGGTCAACCTGTTGCTGTTCGCGTGGCAGCAGGGCGTGTTCGGCCGTCATGTGGAGAGCGGGCGCGAGCCGGAGCGGGTCGCCCGGCAGATCGAACCCGAGCGCATTCGGGTGCTGACGGAGCGCGAAGTGCAGACGCTGCGCGAACGCGCCAGCCAGAGTAGCGCTGCGCTCGATCTCACCGTCGCGCAGGCCTGCATCGAATTCGGTGACTTCGGGCCGAGCGAGGCAGCCCGGGCCGAGCAGGCGCTTGCGGCGCTGTCGCCGTCGGTGAAGCCGGTGTCCCGCGCGATCGAGGCGCCGGGCTGGTACGTGGTCTACCTGCCGTCCCAGAAGACGCGCGCCGACGCGGAGCGGCGGGCCGAGGAACTGCGCAAGCTCGGGGTCAAGGACCTGCTGGTGATGGGCGACGGCGGGCCCATGAAGTTCGGCATCAGCCTGGGTTCGTTCCGGGACCCGGAGATCGCGAAAGCGCACTTTGCGGAGCTGGAAAAGATGGGCGTCAAGGGCGTGCGCATCAGCGAAAAGCCGTCGAGCATCACCGTGACGCGCTACCAGCTGCGCGACCTCGATGCCGCCACGGTGGCGCAGCTCGCAGCCCTGCGCAGCGACTTCCCGGCGCAGACCCTGCGCGCCTGCCCCGGCCCTTCCTGATTCACGGGCGCGCGATGCGCGCGACGGTTTCGGCGATGCGCCAGCGCAGACGATCGACCTGCGCCCGGCGCGCGTCGATGATCCCGGCGGCCGGCGTGCGCTGGCGCGTCCCCCAGACCGGCTGCGGGAAGTGGCTGTCGTCGATGAAGCGCGGAATGACGTGCCAGTGCAGGTGCGGAGTGACGTTGCCCAGGCTCGCCAGGTTGATCTTTGCCGGAGCCAGCGTTTCGCGCTGCGCAGACTCGACGGCGAATACCGCCTGCATCAGGCAGTGCCGGGAACCGGCATCGAGCTCGGTCATCTCGCGCACGTGATCGTTCCAGATCACGCGGGCGAAGCCCGGAAAATCGGCGTCGTCGACCAGCACGACGCGCAGCCGATCGTTCGACAGCACCAGCATTCCCCCGTCGCTCCCGCACAGCTCGCAGCCTGCGTGCTTCATTCCAGTTCCTTTCGATAGCGCAGCTCGACGGTTGCGACGGTGAAGCCGAACGAGCGGTTCAGCGCGAGTATGGCGTCGTTGACGGCGTCGTTGAACGTGCGGATCTCGGCGGCGCCTCGCTCCAGCGCGTATCGCAGCGTGTGCAGTTTCAGCCAGCGCGCCAGACCACGCCCGCGCCACTCGCGCACCACGCCCGTCATGGAGTTCATCAGGAAGCCCGGACCGCTCATCAGCGACCCGAGCCCGATCCAGCGGTCACCGTCGAGCGCGACGAAGGTGGCCGCTGGAAGGAAGTCCGGATCAGCCAGCTCCATCACCTGATATTGCTCGAATGTGGGGACCGAGCCGCTGAGGCCGAACGGCACGTCCACCCACAGCACCGCATCGAGGTCGTAGAGCCGGCGCGGGGCGTCCGCATGCGCTAGCTGCAGCTGCCGGTACGTCGCGATGCGGATTCCGGAGGCAAGGAAGGTGTCGGTGTGCGCATCGATTGCGCGCGCGACCGCGGCCGGGTAGACCGCGGCGAGCTGCAGGCGGTTTTCGATCCGTCGGTGGTACTCCACGAAGCCGCGATCGAGCAGGAAGCGGTGCGCGTCACTCTCGTCCGACCTGGCCTCGGTCACGAGCTCTGTCGCGCCGGCTTCGAGTGCGCGTTCGAACAGCGCGTCGTACAGCGCGCGGCCCGCGCCGCGGCGTCGGCGTTCCGGATCGACGAGGACGCGGATGCGCAGGCGCCCGGGTTGTGCCGCCACTCCCGGCTCCTCGACGTAGCCGTAACCGACGATCGAGCAGCCGTCGACCGCGACCCATGGCACGTGCAATCGCTCCGGCAGGCGGCGTGCCTCCGCTGCAGCCATTTCCTCCGCGGTGACCGGCCACGAAGGGAAGCACGCCGAACGGATGCGCGCGACGCCGGCGCAGTCATGCGGCGCCTCCATCGGCCTAAGGGTGATGACCCGTGACATGACGGCCGATGATAAGCAGCCTACGCGGCCGAGACTTGCTGCGGCGGCCCCGTCCTTACCGCCGGTTCAGACGAGCACCCGCTCGATCCCGCCTGCGTTGGCCCTGGCGACGTACTGCTCGAACCAGTCCGCCCCAAGCAGGTGCCGCGCCATTTCGACCACGATGTAGTCCGCGTCGATGTCGGCGTCGTCGTTGTATCTCTTCAGCCCCTGCAGGCACGATGGGCACGAGGTCAGCACCTTGACATCGCCGGTGAAGCCGTCCGCGCGCAGCCGCGCGGCGCCCTCCTCGACTTCGCGTTCCTTGCGGAAGCGCACCTGGGTTGCGATGTCGGGGCGCGAGATCGCGAACGTGCCGCTCTCTCCGCAGCAACGGTCGCTCTTCGCGATCTTCGTCCGGTCGGCGGTGGCAACGAGCGCATTCACGGTCTTCAGCGGGTCCTGCTGCTTCATCGGCGTGTGACAGGGATCGTGGTACATGTAGCGCACGCCGGACACGCCCTCGAGCCGAACGCCCTTCTCGAGCAGGTACTCGTGGATGTCGATGATGCGGCAGCCGGGGAAGATCTTCTCGAAGTCGTACCCCAGCAGCTGGTCGTAGCAGGTGCCGCAGCTCACCACCACGGTCTTGATGTCCAGGTAGTTCAGCGTGTTGGCAACGCGGTGGAACAGCACCCGGTTGTCGGTGATGATCTTCTCCGCCTTGTCGAACTGTCCGGAGCCGCGCTGCGGGTAGCCGCAGCACAGGTATCCGGGCGGCAGCACGGTCTGCACGCCGGCATGCCACAGCATCGCCTGCGTGGCGAGCCCCACCTGGGAGAACAGGCGCTCCGAGCCGCAGCCCGGGAAGTAGAACACGGCCTCGGTCTCGCTCGTGGTGCGCTGCGGGTCGCGGATGATCGGCACGTAGCGCGCGTCCTCGATGTCGAGCAGCGCCCGCGCCGTCTGCTTCGGCAGGTTGCCCGGCATCTTCTTGTTGATGAAGTGCACCACCTGCTCGGTCACCTTCGGGCGCCCGCCGGTGGTCGCGGGCGGCCGTCCCGTCTGGGCCTTCGCGGCCGGCCGGAAGAGGCGGTTGCCGAGCCGCTGCGCCTTGTAGCCCCACTCGAGCATCAGCGTGCGGGCGACCCTGATCGCCTGCGGGTCCTTGATGTTCAGGAAGAACATGGACGCCGCGCTGCCCGGGTTGAACTTCTTCCTGCCCATCCGGCGCAGGAGGTCGCGCATCGCCATCGACACGTCGCCGAAGTCGATGTCGACCGGGCACGGCGACTCGCACTTGTGGCACACCGTGCAATGGTCGGCGACGTCGGAAAACTCGTCCCAGTGCTTGATCGACACGCCGCGCCGCGTCTGCTCCTCGTACAGGAACGCCTCGATCAGCAGCGAGGTCGCGAGGATCTTGTTGCGCGGCGAATAGAGCAGGTTGGCCCCGGGCACGTGGGTGGAGCACACCGGCTTGCACTTGCCGCAGCGCAGGCAGTCCTTGATCGCGTCCGAGATGCCCTTGATGTCGCTCTGCTGCATGATCAGCGACTCATGGCCCATCAGCCCGAAGCTGGGCGTGTAGGCGTTGCGCAGGTCGGCGCCGGGCAGCAGCTTGCCCTTGTTGAAGCGGCCTTCCGGATCGATCGTGCCCTTGTAGCGGCGGAACGACGCCGTCTCCTCGCTGGTGAGGAACTCGAGCTTGGTGATTCCGATGCCGTGCTCGCCGGAGATCACGCCGTCGAGGTCGCGCGCGATCTGCATGATGCGTGCGACGGCCGCGTTGGCCCGTTGCAGCATCGCGTAGTTGTCGGAGTTGACCGGGATGTTCGTGTGCACGTTGCCGTCGCCCGCATGCATGTGCAGCGCGACGAAGACGCGGCCGCGCAGGACACGCTGGTGGATCGCCTCGCACTCGGCCAGGACGGGCGCGAACGCGGCGCCCGAGAAGATGCGCTCGAGCGGCGCGCGTACCTCGGTCTTCCAGGACACGCGGATCGTGCGGTCCTGCAGCAGGTCGAAGACCCGCATCGGCGACTGCTGCCCGCGGCGGTCGAACTCGCTCGTCAGGTGCGTCAGGCCCAGGCGCGACAGTTCCGGCAGCGCGTCCGCCAGCGGCGTGTCCATGTGCGTCAGCAGGTACGACCAGCGCTCGCGCGTGTAGGCAATGAGTTCCCGTGCCTGCCCGGCGCGGTCGCCCACCACTTCGTCCCGCGGCAGCCGGTCGAGCTCGACATCGTCGGTCTTCCCGAGCGGGAAGGGCGAGGCCAGATGGTCGTCCAGCTCGGTCAGCAACTCGAGCTTGTTCTCGATCGACAGCTCGATGTTGATGCGCTCGATCGCGTCCGTGTACTCGCCCATGCGGGGCAGCGGGATGACGACGTCCTCGTTCAGCTTGAACGCGTTGGTGTGTTTCGAGATCGCGGCGGTCTTGCTGCGGTCGTGCCAGAACTTCTTGCGTGCGTCGGCGCTGACCGCGATGAAACCTTCGCCCGTGCGCGCGTTGGCCATGCGCACGACTTCGGACGCGGCGCGCGCGACCGCATCGTCGTCACCGCCGACGATGTCGCCGATCAGGACCATCTTGGGCAGGTTGCCGCGCCGCGACTTGGTCGCGTAGCCGACCGCACGGAGATAGCGCTCGTCGAGGTGCTCCAGTCCGGCGAGCAGGACGGGCGCGGGCATGCCCTCCTTGAAGTCCTCGCCGCCGGGGCGCAGGCCCGCGAGGTAGTCGGTGATCTCGACGATCGACGGCACGGCCTCGCGCGCCTGGCCGAAGAACTCCAGGCAGACGGTGCGGATGCAACTCGGCATGCGGTGCACGATCCAGCGCGCCGAGGTGATGAGTCCATCGCAGCCTTCCTTCTGGACGCCCGGCAGGCCACCGAGGAACTTGTCGGTCACGTCCTTGCCGAGTCCGGCTTTGCGGAATGCCGCACCCTTGAGCACGAGGCGGTCCGTCTTCAGGACCCTGGCGCGATCGGCGGGCTGCCGCCCGTCCTTCCACGTCAGCTCGAACACGGCCTCGGCGGCGTCGTGGATCTTCCCGAGGTTGTGGCCGACGCGGGCGACCTCGAGCCAGTTGCCTTCCGGGTCGACCATGCGCCACCACGCCAGATTGTCGACCGCGGTGCCCCACAGCACCGCCTTCTTCCCGCCGGCGTTCATCGCGATGTTGCCGCCGACGCAGGACGAGTCGGCCGATGTCGGGTCGACCGCGAAGACGTATCCACCGCGCTCGGCGGCCTCCGATACTCGCTTGGTGACCGCGCCGGCCTCGGCAAACACCGTCGACACCGGCCTGCCGACGCCGGGCAAGGCGACCGACTCGACCTCCGACAGCGCCTCCAGCTTCTCGGTGTTGATGACCGCGGATAGCGGCGTCAGGGGCACCGCGCCGCCGGTGTAGCCGGTCCCGCCGCCGCGCGGAATGATGGTCAGCCCGAGTTCGATGCAGGCACGCACCAGGCCCGGAATCTCGTCCTCGCGGTCCGGCTGGAGCACGAGGAATGGATACTCCACCCGCCAGTCGGTGGCGTCGGTCACGTGGGATACGCGTGCGAAACCGTCGAAGCGGATGTTGTCGTCCCGCGTATGGCGCGCAAGGACGCGGCGCGCCTTCCTGCGCAGGTCCCAGGTCGCATGGAACTCGTCCTCGAAGGCCTGCACGGCCTTCCCGGCAGCGGCCAGCAGCTGGCCGACCCTGGCGTCGCGCTCCGTGTCTTCGGGCTGGCGCCGCTTCTCGATTTCGCCGAGCCGGTGATGCAGTGCCTCGATCAGCGCGGCACGACGCTTCGGGTTGTCCAGGAGGTCGTCCTGCAGGTACGGGTTGCGGCGAACGACCCAGATGTCGCCGAGCACTTCGTACAGCATGCGCGCGCTGCGGCCGGTACGGCGTTCGCCGCGCAGTTCGTCGAGCACGCGCCATGCGCCGTCGCCCAGCAGCCGGATCACGATCTCGCGATCGGCGAACGACGTGTAGTTGTACGGAATCTCCCGCAGGCGGGCGGGCGGTTCCAGAACCGGCGAGTCGGCGCGGAGCGCCTGCGGTGGCGTGGGGGCGTTCATGGCGAGGGGGACCCGAAGGTCCGCGGCGACGCTAAGGCAGGATTGTATCTGGTGCGGTGCAGCGAAATGGGCATGACCCCGACCCGCGCGCGGGATGTCCGCCGCAGCACCATGCGACCTACACCACGAGCGGAGGTTCCTGCATGGCGGCCGTCTGCTCGCGCAGTTCCAGGATCCGTTCCTCCCAGTAGCGCTGCGTGTTGAACCACGGGAACGCTGCAGGGAAGGCGGGGTCGTCCCAGCGCCGCGCGATCCACGCCGAGTAATGCAGCAGGCGCAGCGTGCGCAGCGCCTCGACGAGGCTCAACTCGCGCCGGTCGAAGTCCGCGAAATCCTCGTAACCCGCCAGTACGTCGGACAGCCGTTCGGTCTGCTCCGCGCGGTCTGCACCCAGCAGCATCCAGAGGTCCTGCACCGAAGGGCCCATGCGGCTGTCGTCGAAGTCGACGAAGTGCGGTCCGGTGTTGCCCGGCGAGTCGGTCCACAGCACGTTGCCTTCGTGGCAGTCGCCGTGCAGGCGCAGCATCGCCACATCGCCGGCGCGTTCGTAGCTGCGCGCCACTCCGTCGAGTGCCTGCCGCGAAACGCCGGCGTACACGTCGGCGAGTTCGCGCGGCAGCCAGTCGTGCTCGACCAGGAAGCGGCGCGGTTCCTCGCCGAAGTTCTCGGGAGTCAGCGCGGGCCGGTGCTCGAACGGCCGGCTGGCGCCGACCGCGTGAATGCGCCCGAGGAAGCGTCCGAGCCACTCCCGCACGCCCGCGTCGTCGAGATTGGGTGCGCGCCCGCCGCTGCGCGGGAACACGGTGAAGCGGAAACCCTCGAAGCGGTGGAGCGTTCGGCCATCGAGCACGAGGGCCGGCACGGCCGGGATCTCGCGCTCGGCGAGTTCGGCGGTGAACGCGTGTTCCTCGAGGATCTGCTCGTCCGACCATCGGTGCGGCCGGTAGAACTTGACGACGACGAAGCGACCGTCATCGAGCCCGACCTGGAAGACGCGGTTCTCGTAGCTGTTCAGCGCCAGTTGCCGGCCGTCGGTGACGAGGCCCGCGCTGTCGACGGCGTTGAGCACCGTGTCGGGAGTCAGTCCCGCGTAGGGCGCGCCTTGATCCGTTTCCATGGCCTCCATGGTACGTGCCTGAGGCGCCCGTCCGGCGTGATACCTTCAATGGAAACAAGCGGAGGAGTAGCCATGCCGGCCCAGGAGTACTTGCGGCGCATCCTGACTGCGCGCGTGTACGACGTTGCCATCGAATCGCCGCTCGAGCAGGCGTCGCGCCTGTCCGAACGGCTCGGCAATCGCGTCTTTCTGAAGCGGGAAGACCTGCAGTCGGTTCGCAGCTTCAAGCTGCGCGGCGCTTACAACAAGATGGCGCGGCTGCCTCGCGAGCAACTGAAGCGCGGCGTCATCGCGGCGTCGGCCGGCAACCACGCCCAGGGCGTTGCGCTGGCGGCGCAGAAGCTGGGCTGCCGGGCCGTGATCGTGATGCCGGTCACGACCCCGCAGGTCAAGGTCGAAGCGGTGCGCGCGCGCCAGGCCGAAGTCGTCCTGTTCGGCGATTCCTACTCGGACGCTTACGCCCACGCCCTCGAGCTCCAGAAACGCCATCGACTGACGTTCGTGCACCCGTTCGACGATCCCGACGTGATCGCGGGCCAGGGAACGATCGCGATGGAGATCCTGCGCCAGCACCATCCGGTCGACGACGGACCGATCCACGCGGTGTTCGTGGCGATCGGCGGGGGCGGGCTGATTTCCGGGGTCGCGTCCTACATCAAGGCGCTCGCGCCGGACATCAGGGTGATCGGCGTGCAGACGTTCGACTCCGACGCGATGGCGCGCTCGCTCGCGGCCGGCCGCCGGGTCCAGTTGCACGACGTCGGCCTGTTCTCCGATGGCACGGCGGTGCGCGTCGTCGGCGAGGAGACGTTCAGGCTGTGCCGGGAGTACGTCGACGAGATCGTGCTCGTCGACACGGACGCGATCTGCGCGGCGATCAAGGACGTGTTCCAGGACACGCGTTCCATCCTCGAGCCGGCGGGCGCGCTCTCGATTGCCGGAATGAAGACCTACGTCCAGCGCGAGAAGCTGAAGGGAAAGACGCTGGTCGCCATCGCGTGCGGCGCGAACATGAACTTCGACCGCCTGAGGTTCGTCGCCGAGCGCACCGAGGTCGGCGAGGCGCGCGAGGCGCTGTTCGCGGTCACCATCCCGGAGGAGCGCGGCAGCTTCCGTCGCTTCTGCGAGCTTGTCGGCAGCCGCAACGTCACCGAGTTCAACTACCGGATCAGCGACGCTGCGCTGGCGCGCGTGTTCGTCGGCATCAGCACGGCGAGTGCCGGGGACAACGAGAAGCTCGCGCGCGGATTCCGCCACCACGGCTACGACACGGTCGACCTGACGCACGACGAACTCGCGGCAGAGCACGTGCGCTACATGGTCGGGGGCAAGAGCGCGCTGGCGGAGGGCGAGGTGATCTACCGATTCGAGTTCCCGGAGCGGCCTGGCGCGCTGATGAAGTTCCTGACCAGCATGGCACCGGGCTGGAACATCTCGATGTTCCACTATCGGAACCAGGGCGCCGATTACTCGCGCGTGCTGGTCGGCCTGCAGGTGCCGCGCGGCGAGCGCAAGGCCTTCACGACCTTCCTGTCGGAGCTGGGCTACCGGCACTGGAACGAGACGAACAATCCTGCGTACAGACTCTTCCTGGGTTGAGGCGGCCACGCTCGAGTCCCCGCTCACAGGCAGCCGCTACCTCGCGCTCGCGGCCGCGCCGGCCCTGTTCGCCTTCGGCATCGAGGAGACGGTGGCCGTAGTCGCGGAAAAGGTGCTGAAGGCGGAAGTCAACGGCAAGGGCGGCATGCCGGCCAGCGGCAGTTGAGATTGCGCTGGCCCTCCCCACATAGTCATCCATGGCGGCCGTCCCCGATTCCGGAACCCTCGCGCCCGCTGAGCGCAAGCGTCTCGCGCGCGAGCGCCTGCTCACGCTGACTCTCCTGATGGACGAGGCCGTGTACGTGCCGCTCCTCCGGACGCGCGTTGGACTCGACGCCGTGCTCGGGTTGGTGCCGGTCGCAGGGGACCTCGTCTCGGCCGGCATCGGCCTCTACCTTGTTGCGCAGGCGCGGGAGCTCGGCGCATCGCGCTGGTTGCAGGCGCGCATGATCGGCAACCTGCTGCTCGACGCGGCCGTCGGTGCCGTGCCGGTTGCCGGCGACCTCGCGGACGTCTACTTCAAGGCGCACCGGCGCAACCTGAAGCTGTTGCAGAAGGCGCTCGGCGAGCCGTATCTCGAGGATGCCGGCGCCGTCGCCGGGGGCGGGGACGTGATCAGCCGGGCGCAGGCCCGCGGTCCCGGACGATAAGGCCCCTCAGCTCTCGCGCGGGGGTCGGTCGCGCGAGGGAATCCGGTACATCCAGATTGCCAGACCGAGGCCGAATGCCGCCAGCAGCACCTGCAGCCAGGTGATGCGCACGAAGAACACGATGGACACCGCCAGCGTCGCGCTCATCAGCGCGATCGCCGTGATCTTCGTGCGGTAGGGCAGGCTGCGGTGGCGCTCCCACTCGTACACCATGGGGCCGAACGTGCGGTTCGAGAGCAGCCAGGCGTGGAAGCGGTGCGAACCGCGCGCGTAACACGCGGCGGCGAGCAGCACGAAGGGGGTCGTCGGCAGCAGTGGCAGGAAGATGCCGAGCACGCCCAGCGCCAGGGCCAGCGTGCCGGCGGCCAGCAGCAGACCGCGCACCAGTCTCGAAGCGTGTTCGCGAGGCACGTCCGATCCTCCGGACCCTGGTGTCAGCACCTCACTCCGTCTCGGCGAATCGGATCACGCCGAGCGTGGCGTCGGCAGGCGGCTCACCGAAAACTTCGTCGTCGAAGGCCATGTCACCGTCGCTGAACTGAGCGCCGGTCGCCCGCAGTGCGCGGAAGTCGAACAGCGTCGCGTCCATCAGGTGCGATGGCACCACGCGGGCCAGCGCGTTGTAGGTGTTCTCCACACGGCCCGGAAAGCGCCGCTCCCAGTCGGCCAGCATGCGCTTGACCTCCTGGCGCTTCAGGTTCTCCTGTGACCCGCACAGGTTGCACGGAATGATCGGAAAGGCCTTGATCTGCGCGTAGCGTGCCAGGTCGGCCTCCTTCACGTAGGCGAGCGGACGGATCACGACATGCCGGCCGTCGTCGGAAACGAGTTTCGGCGGCATGCCCTTCAGGCGTCCGCCGTAGAAGAGGTTCAGGAAGAAGGTGCCGAGGATGTCGTCGCGGTGGTGGCCCAGGGCGATCTTGCTCGCTCCCAGCTCGGCTGCAACCCTGTACAGGATGCCGCGTCGCAGGCGCGAACACAGGGAGCACATCGTCTTGCCCTCGGGGATCACGCGGGTGACGACCGAGTAGGTGTCCTGGGTTTCGATGCGAAACGGCACGCCCCTGGCCCGCAGGTAGTCGGGCAGCACCTCGCCGGGGAAGCCGGGCTGCTTCTGGTCGAGATTGACGGCGATGAGTTCGAAGTCGATCGGTGCGCGTTCCCGCAGCACCAGCAGCAGTTCCAGCAGCGCGTAGCTGTCCTTGCCGCCGGACAGGCAGACCATCACGCGGTCGCCCGGCTCGATCATCGCGAAGTCGCCGATCGCCTGGCCGGCGAGCCGCAACAGGCGCTTCTCGAGCTTGTGATTCTCGTACGCGAGTCTTTCCGCCCGCCTGCCGTGCGCGTCCTGCGTCATGCTGCCTTGAACTGAAAGACCTCGATGCCGACGGCATCGACATCGTCGTAGACGTCCGGCTTTTCGCTCGAGATGCGCACCGCCCGCACGGCCGGATGCGCGAGCATGGCGCGAGCGAGGTCGTCGACCAGGGTCTCCTGCAGGTTGACGTGCCCCTGCTCGATGCGGTGCTTGATGGTCAACCGGACGAAGTCGTAGTCGACCACCTCATGCAGCCGGTCGTGTCGCGGCGTGGACATCGACAGGGCGACGAACAGATCGACGTTGAGCGCGAGGCGCTGCGCGCCCTGGCGCTCGTGCTCGTGGATGCCGATGTTGGCGTCGATGACGTAGTTGCGCAGGAAGACGCGGCGACAGTCCGCCAGGCGGGGGTCGAGCAGCCAGGTCATGTGCCGCGTTCCCCGGGCGGCTGCCGTTCCGTCAGGAACATCACGTCGCGCGCGCTGGGCGTCAGGTGCTGGCCGCCGTCGACCAGCAGCGTGGTCCCCGTGACCGCGCCGGCGCGGGCCAGGTAGAGGACTGCCTGCGCGATGTCGGCCGGCAGGCTCGAGCGACCGAGCAGCGTGCGGGCGTGCGCGCGTTCGAAGCCGGCCTCACTCTGGTCGCCGGAGACCAGGGTCAGGCCGGGCGCCACGCCGACGACGCGGACCTTCGGCGCAAGCGCCATCGCCAGCAGCGTGGTGGCCTCCTGCAGCGCCGCCTTCGAGAGCGTGTACGAGAGGAAGTCGGGATTGGGATTCGAAAGCTTCTGGTCCAGGAGGTTGATGACGACACCGGTTGCGTCGGGCGCGAGCTGAGCGTGAAGCGAGCGCGCCAGCAGCACCGGCGCCGCGACGTTGACCCGCATCGCCCGGGCCAGGTGCTCGCCCGAGAACGTGGAGGCGTCGTCATGCTCGAACAATGAGGCGTTGTTGACCACGCAGCTCACCGGCCCGAGCTCGTCCGCGCACTCGGCGAGCAGGCTCTTCACACCCGCCTCGACGGCGAGGTCGCGGTTGACCGCGACCGCGCGTCGTCCGAGATCGACGATGTCTGCCACCGTCTGCGAGGCCTCGGCGCGCGAACTGGCGTAGTGCACGGCGATGTCCCAGCCGTCGCGTGCGAGGGCGACGGCGATATCGCGGCCGATGCGGCGCGCCGCGCCTGTGACGAGCGCGACGGGATTCCTGGATTTGCGGCGGGTGACCATGGAAGTTCCAGTTTACCGGCGGCGCCCCGGTACCATCGGCCGATGGCGACCCGTCCCTCCACGTTGCCCTCGCCGGACTCCTTTGCGGCGGAGCACAGCGCGCGCCTCCAGGCACTGATCGCCCGGGAAATCGAGGCTGCGGGCGGCTGGATCCCGTTTGACCGGTACATGGAGCTGGCGCTGTATGCCCCGGGGCTGGGCTATTACGCCGCCGGCGCGCGCAAGTTCGGCGACTCCGCGGCCGGCGGGGACTTCGTCACCGCGCCGGAGATCTCGCCGCTGTTCGCATCCGCCCTGGCCGCGCAGGTCGCGCAGGTGTTCGAGCACCTGCCTGCCCGCATCGTCGAGTTCGGGGCGGGATCGGGCGTCCTCGCGCGGGACTTGCTCGCCGGCCTCGCCGCGCGTGGCATCGAGGTGGAGGGTTACTCGATCGTCGAACTGTCACCGGAGCTGGCGGCGCGCCAGCGAGCCGTGCTCGATCGACGCGTCGTCGAATGGCTGGCGGGCCCGCCAGGGGAGTTCGAGGGCGTGATGATCGCCAACGAAGTCCTGGACGTGATGCCGGTGAAGGCATTCGCGAAGCGCGGCGGCATCGTGGCAGAGCGCGGCGTCGGCCTGGAGCGTGATCGGCTCGTGCTGGCCGAGCGCGCGGCCGGGCGCGAGTTGTCGGATGCCGTGGCAGCGATCGAAGCCGAGGTCGGACCGCTGCCCGACGGGTACGGCTCCGAGGTCGGCCTGGCCGCTGCCGCATGGATGCGCTCAGCCGCGGCTTGGCTCGCGCGCGGCGCGCTGCTCGCGATCGACTACGGCTTCCCGCGGCGCGAGTATTACCACCCGCAACGGCTGATGGGCACCCTGATGTGCCACTACCGTCATCACGCGCACGCCGATCCGCTGTGGCTGCCGGGGCTGAACGACATCACCGCCCACGTCGACTTCACCGCAATGGCCGATGCCGCGCACGAGGGCGGCCTGGAGGTCCTGGGGTACACCACGCAGGCGCACTTCCTGCTGAATTGCGGACTGCTCGAGCAACTCGGGACGGACCACAGCCCGCAGCGCGCGAACGAGGCGCAGCGGCTGCTCTCGGAGGCCGAGATGGGCGAGCTGTTCAAGGTGCTCGCCGTCGGCCGCGGGATCGATCGGCACCTGCTTGGCTTCGCGCGCGGAGACCGTACCGAGCGACTCTGAGCCGGCCGCCGCGGCGCTGCGACCGCGCAGCGCCGCGTACACTCGCAGCCGGACATGAAATGGCTCCTCACGACGTTCATCGCCCTGCTTGTGCTGACGGCGCTTCAGCCCTGGCTGCAGAAGCTCGGCATCGGGCGACTGCCGGGTGACGTCCGCTTCACCCGCAACGGCCGGGAAGTGGTGCTGCCGTTCACCAGCACCGTACTGCTGTCCCTGCTCCTGACCCTACTCGCGCGGCTGATCTAGCGAATCGTCGCCGTACAGCGCGCGACCCACGGCCACCACGCGGGCCTGTCGGACGGCGCGCGGGATCTCCGCCGGATCGTTGCGGTGCAGGTTGGCGAGCGCCCCGGCGTCGACATCGGCGGCCGCGCGCAGCGCGACGCGAAAGCGCTGGGCAGTGAGCTCCCGGCACGCCTCGAACGCCTGCAGCAGCAGCTCGAATCGCTCCGGCCGTCGGAACGCATCGCCACGTTCCAGGACCTCGACGATGGCCGCCGAGGAGGTTGCGGTGGCAAGCGGTTCGCGCAGTTCCACCAGCAAGCGGGCAAGCTGGGCGGACTCCTGCTGTACCCGCAGCTTGCCGAGGAAGTCGGCTACTCCGCGCGACGAGCGGCAGGCGCTCGCCAGCACCGCGAAGCGGGCCGGCAGCAGAAGCTTCCGTTCCGCCGCGCGGTCGAGCGCGGCGCCGGTGGGTTCAATGTCCTCGAGCTCTCCGTAGAGACGATCGATCAGTCCGCAGTCCGCGAGTACCGACAGCATGCGCGACGGTTTCTTCTCCATCAGCCCGCGCGACAGCTCCTGGACCACGCGTTCGGCCACGAGCGCGTCCGCTTCCCCGTTGCGCACCATCGAACGCATCAGCTCGGCCGTCTCGGGCGCCACGGTGAACTCGGGAAAGCGCGCGGCAAAGCGGGCGAGCCGCAGGATGCGGACCGGGTCCTCGACGAATGACGGGCTTACGTGGCGCAGGACGCCGAGGGCCAGGTCGCGCTGTCCGCCGTATGGGTCGACGAGCCGGCCATCCTCGCCGACCGCCATCGCATTGATGGTCAGGTCGCGCCGCGCGAGGTCCTGCTCGAGAGTGACATCGGGCGCGGCGTGCGGCTCGAAGCCCTTGTAGCCGGGGCCCGTCTTGCGCTCCGTGCGCGCCAGCGCGTACTCCTCCTGGGTGTCCGGGTGCAGGAACACGGGGAAGTCCTTGCCGACGGGCCGATAACCCAGGTCGATCATCTGCTGCGCGGTGGCGCCGACCACGACCCAGTCGCGGTCGGTCTCCAGGGCGGACTCGGTTTCGCCGTGATTCTTCCGCACCTCGCCCAGCAGCGCATCCCTGACGCAGCCGCCGACGCGAAAGATCTGCATCACTGGTCGATCGTTTCTGGTTCGGCGCGTGCGGCGGCGACCCACGTCTGCATCGCGGGCAACGCGAACACCGCTTCGGAGTAGTCCGCCAGACGCGCGGGTAGCGCCGTGGCGTAGGTCCGAAAGCGGGTCACGACCGGCGCGTAGAAGGCGTCGGCGATCGAAAAGGCGCCGAACAGGAAAGGCCCGCCGCTGGCCGCCAGGCAGTCGGTCCACAACGCATGGATGCGGTCGATGTCGGCACGGACGTCGGGAAGCTCGCGCGCTGTCGCTCCCTTGCCGGGGTAACGGCCGCGAATGTCCATGGGCATGTTCGCGCGCAGCGCGGCGAAGCCCGAGTGCATCTCGGCCGCCACTGCCCGCGCCCGCGCGCGCTGCGCGATGTCGCCGGGCCACAGGCCGCCGCCCGCGTATCGCTCGTTGACGTATTCGCAGATCGCCAGCGAGTCCCACACCGCAAGCGCACCGTCGATCAGGCACGGCACCCGTCCGCTCGGCGAACGGCGCAGGATCTGCTGCTTCGTGTCCGGCCGGTCAAGCAGGATGCGCTCCTCGTCGAAGGCGATCCCGGCCTGCTTCATCGCGAGCCAGGGCCGCAGGGACCAGGACGAGTAGTTCCTGTTGCCGATGACCAGAGTCAGGCCCGCTCCTGACATGACGGCTCCTCAGCGGCGCGCGCGCGCCCGGTATGTGCTCAGCCGCGAGCGGGCCGTCAGGCCGGCCAGGTAGCGCGGGGCCTCGGCCTCCATTGCCGTCGGTGTCACGCCGAGTTCCGGCGCGGGAACGAACGGCTGGCGAGAGGCGACGTTGTCGACCTTCATTGAATCCAGGTTGTCGCGTGACATCAGCGGCTCCCCGGGCGCAAGCTCCATGAAGCGGGCCTGCAGCTGCGCCAGCGAATCCGGCAGCGCAACGACCGTGCGAGGATGGCCGGATGCGGTCGCGGCGAACTGCACGAGCTCGCGCAGCGTGTACACGCGCGGTCCGACGAGTTCATAGGTCTTGCCGTAGGTGTCACGCTTGTCGAGGGCGTTGACGAAGGCATCGGCGACATCGCCGATCCAGACCGGCTGGAAGCGCACGTTGGCGCCGCCGATGGGCAGGACCGGAAAGAAACGCGCAAGCGTGGCAAAAGTGTTGAGGAAGCGATCCTCGGGCCCGAACACGACCGATGGCCTGAAGATGGTCCAGTCGAGACCGGAAGCGCGCACTACTGCCTCTCCGTCACCCTTGCTCCGCTGGTACATCGACGGCCCGCGCGAATCGGCACCCAGCGCGCTCATGTGCAGGTAGCGGCGGTCGC
>JAOUJD010000204.1 GCA_029883565.1 Burkholderiaceae bacterium | reverse complement strand
GATATTGCCGCCGTCTGCTGCGGCGGCATCGCGCAGGGCTTCCTCGATCACCCTTTCGCCGCTGCCAAGCAGCACCAGTTGCCCGCCGACCTCGCGCAGCGTCGGCAGCGCCTGCAGCAGCAGATCCATCCCCTTCTGCTCGGTGAGGCGGCTGACCACGGCGAACACGATGGCCTCCGGGCGCACATCCAGCCCGAACTCGCGTTGCAGCGTGGCCTTGAGCCGCGCCTTCCCGCCGAGGTCGGCTGCCGTGTAGTGATCCGCGAGGTACCTGTCGGCGGCGGGGTCCCATGTCGTCCCGTCGACGCCATTCAGGATTCCGGTCAGGTCGCGTGCGCGCGCGCGCAACAGCCCGTCGAGGCCGCAGCCCATTTCGGCAGTCTGGATTTCGCGCGCGTAGCCGGGGCTGACGGTGGTGACGTGGTCGGCATAGCGGATGCCGGCCTTGATGAACGACAGCTTGCCGTAGAACTCGAGGCCGTCCGGCGAAAAGAATTTGCGCGGCACGCCCAGCGGCTCGAGGACATCACTTGCAAACAGCCCCTGGAACGCCAGGTTGTGGATGGTGAACACGCTGGCGACGTCCGGCCGAGGATCCGAACGCAGGTACGCGGGTGCCAGGCCCGCGTGCCAGTCATGCGCGTGCAGAACGTCGGCACGCCAGTGCGGATCGATCTTGCCCATCGCCAGCTGCGCGGCAACCCAGCCGAGCAGTCCGAAGCGCAGATGATTGTCGGGCCAGTCGCGGCCGTCCGGGTCGAGATAGGGGTCGCCCGGACGCGCAAACCGTTCGGGTGCGTCGACCACGTAGGCGGTCAGGCCGGCGCCCAGGGCAAGGGACCCGCGCAGGACATCGACCCGTGGCGCACCGAACACGGCCCCAAGCGAGCAGATCGATTGCTTGTCCTCGAGGGCCGCGAGGAGGGCGGGCAGTCCCGGCAGCAGCAGGCGGACATCGGCCCCTGCGCGCGCCAACGCGGCCGGCAAGGCGCCGATCACGTCGCCCAGCCCGCCGGTCTTGACCCACGGATAGACCTCGGCGGCCACCTGCAGGACGCGCGGCCCGGGTCCGGCCTTCAGCTTGCGACTCATGCGAGGATCAAAGCCGGGCGAGCATCGCTCGCGTGATCAGCACCACACCATTGTCGGTGCGATGAAAGCGACTTGCATCCGCCTCGGGGTCCTCGCCAACGATCAAGCCGTCGGGCAGGACGCAGCCGCGATCGACGACGGCCCTGGTCAGGCGCACATGGCGGCCGACGATGACGCTGGGCAGCAGCACCGACCAGTCCACCGTCGAGTACGAGTGCACGCGGCATTTCGAGAACAGGAGCGAGCGGTAGAGGGCTCCCGAGATGATGCAGCCGCCGGAAACGATGGACTCGATGGCCACTCCGCGCCGGCCAGGCTCGTTGTGGACGAATTTGGCCGGCGGCAGTTGCTCCTGGTAGGTCCAGATCGGCCACTCCGTGTCGTACATGTCCAGTTGGGGCAGGGTCGCGGTCAGGTCGATGTTTGCCTCCCAGTACGCGTCGATGGTGCCGACGTCGCGCCAGTAGGGCACCACTTCGCCTTCGGTCATCACGCAGCTCTCGGAGAACGGATGCGCGCAGGCGCGCCGCTCCCTGACGATGCGCGGGACGATGTCCCGGCCGAAGTCATGGCTCGACTGCGGATCCTCGTGGTCGCGCTGCAGCGCGTCGTACAGGTAGGCCGCGTTGAAGATGTAGATGCCCATGCTTGCCAGCGCGCGATCGGGCTTGCCGGGCATCGGCGGCGGATCGGCCGGCTTCTCGACGAAGCGCGCGATGCGTCGTCCGACGTCCACGTCGATCACCCCGAACGCGCTCGCGTCCGCGCGCGGGACCTCGACGCAGGCCACGGTGCATTCGAAGCCGCGCGCGACATGGTCGGACAGCATGCGGCCATAGTCCATCTTGTAGACGTGATCGCCCGCCAGAACGACGATGTACTCGGGCTTGTAGCCCCGCACGATGTCGAGGTTCTGGAAGACTGCATCGGCCGTGCCCTGGTACCAGCTTGTCTCGTCCAGCCGCTGCTGCGCCGGCAGCAGGTCGACGAACTCGTTGAGTTCGGACTTCATGAAGGACCAGCCGCGCTGCAGGTGACGCAACAGGCTGTGCGACTTGTACTGCGTGGCCACGCTGATGCGCCGGATGCCCGAGTTCAGGCAATTCGACAGCGTGAAGTCGACGATGCGGAACTTGCCGCCGAAGTACACGGCGGGCTTGCAGCGGATGTCGGTCAGCTGCTTCAGGCGGCTGCCGCGGCCGCCTGCCAGCACGATGGCGAATGCCTTCTTCGTGAGTTGCGACGTGGTGCTCATGCGTCAGCTCCATCCGGTTCGGCGCGCGCCCGCTGCAGCGCGCCGGCGCGCGGTCCGCGGCCGCCCGCTGGCTGAAAACCCGGGCGCGGGCCGCGCGACCAGCGTACCCGCGCGCTTCGGTGCGGCAACGGGCACGAAGCGGACCTCCTGAATCCATGTCAAAGGTACGTCACGATCCGCAGGACCGCTGTCCGCCGGACGCGGCCCGTGCTGCCGGTTCGTGTGATGGCGCTGGCTATCATGAGCGTCATGGAGCAGTTCGACGAGGCCGTCAGCTTTGCGCAGGCGCACGAGATTCCGTGGCCGCGCGATCCGGCCGCCGACCCCGCGCGCTGGGGCGTCCACCACGATGACCCGCCGCCGTTCAACCGCCTGCGCCGGCCGGTGCATCCACGCGGCGGCGTCTCCGGTGTCATCCGTGTGCGCGGCGAGGAAGTCGCCGCCTGGGGCGAACCCGATCGCGCGGACCAGACGTTCAGCGTCGCCAAGACCTACCTCGCGCTGCTCGCGGGCGTTGCGCACTCGCGCGGGCTGCTCGCGCCCGGCGAGCGCGTGAGCGACCGGCTGCCCGGCATCGGTTTCGATTCGGAGCACAACCGCTCGATCACCTGGGAGCACCTGCTTACGCAGACCAGCGAATGGCAGGGCGAATGTTTCGGCATGCCCGACCAGGTGGAGCACTACCGGCGCGTGTCGCACGACCCCAAACCGCCCGAGGGCAGGAAGGGAGAGCGCCGCGCGCTGCGCGAAGCGGGCGACTACTGGGAATACAACGACGTGCGCATCAACCAGTTCTCGCTCGCGCTGGCTCACCTGTTCAGGCGCCCGTTGCCGGAGGTGTTCCTCGACAGCGTGCTGCGGCCGATCGGCGGCGGCCGCGACTTCCTGTGGGAGGGCTACGACGACGCCTGGGTCGAGATCGATGGCCAGCGCATCCAGTCGGTGCCGGGCGGCACGCACTGGGGCGGCGGCGTGAAGATCAGCGCGCGCGACCAGGCGCGCATCGGCCAGATGCTGCTGGACCGCGGCATGCATCAGGAGCGGCAGATCCTGCCGCGCGCATGGGTCCAGCGCATGCACGCTCCCTGCGCGGTCGCACCCTTCTACGGCTGGCTCACATGGCTCAATCGCGACGGGCGCCTGTTTGCCGAGGCGTCGCGCGCGAGCTGGTTCATGTTCGGCGCTGGTGGCCACATGGTGTGGATCGATCCCGACAACGAAGCGGTGGTCGTTGCGCGCTGGCTCGACGGGGCGCACTCTGCAGGATTCGTGCGCCGCGTGGCGCAGGCGTTCGGGAGCTAGCCGCTCCGGGGGTTCAGCCCGGCGACGGCATCGGTTACCTGGCGCCCTCGACCAGCCCGATCCGCCGCCGAAGGAGCTCCGCTCCGGCGTTGTCCCCGGCCTTCTCGGCCAGCGCGAGCTGCACGCCAAGCCACGCGAGCAGCGGCCGGCGCCATCCCTGCGCCGACGCGGTGTCGGCCGCGAGCGCGACAGCCGCCGGATTCGCGCGCCCACCCTGGAACAGCACGCCGGTCGCGACCAGCCGCGCGAGTGGATCGTCGACAGCCCTGAGCGCGGAAGTTGCCGCGTCGCCACTGAGGCCGCCCGCGGCGAAGGCACGATGCTGTTCCGGCAGCAACGCGACGTCCCCGGCCTGCACGCGGTTGGCCAGGTAGTCGGCGTAGGCGCGCTGCGCCGTCGTTGCGTCGGGCCGCAGCTTTTCGAACCCTTCGCATGGCCCGACGTCGAGGCTTGCAACCCGTGCCGCGCAGCGCGTGAGCTCCGCCAGCGCAACCTGCTCGCCGCGGCCGGTGCTCGCGAGTTCATGGCGCGCCAGGTCGAATTCGACGCTCGCGATGCGCGTGTCCCCGCCCAGATAGGCCGCGACGGCGCGGTCCAGGGCCGCCTTCGCGTTGCCCTGCCACCCGGGGGGAGGAGGAGCGCTGCTGCACGCAGCCAGCAGCGCGGCAAGCGATCCGATGGCAATGCGCACTATGCGCTGGACGCAGCTCATGGCAGCTTGATCTCCGTCGGCTTGGCGAACGGCCAGCGACGATTGAGCTCGTCGATCATGCCGCTCACCTTGCGCAGGTTGGCATCGACCTCGGACCGCAGCGCGGCGAGGTCGTTCGACGCGCTGCGCGCGTTGCCGGCGATCGCCTGTGCGTCGACCAGGATCGCATCGATCTTCTTCAGGCTTTCGCGCGCCTCGAGCAGCGCCGAGTTCAACTGCACGACCGCGGCGCGTGCCTCGGGCATCAGGCCCTGGGCGCCGAAGACCTGCTGGTCCGCCTTGACGGCCATGCCATCGATGCGCGCCAGCAGGGCATTCGTCCGGTCGAGCGCCGTGACGAGCTTCTGCGCGTCGGCGTCGTTTCCGAACAGCACCCCGAGCGCGCCGCGCGGACCCTTGATCCTCTCGGTCGCGTTCTGCACGTTGCCAAGCGCCGCGGCCAGCGCCGAGTCGGATTTCGTCAGCTGCGTCAGGTTGGCGATCAGGTCGCGCGTCTCGGACACGAGGCGGGGAATCTCGGCGGTGGCATCGCCGACCAGCACGCGCCTCTCGGCGCCGTCGGCCAGCGGCGGATCGCTCAGCACGCCGCTGAAGGCCCGCAGGTTGGTGTTGCCGACCAGGCCGCGCGTCAGCGTGAACACGCTCGACTCGCGCAGCCAGCGCGCATCCTTGCGCGGCACGTCGATGACGATGCGCGTCGCGCCCTCTGCCGACAGTTCGATGCGACGGACACGGCCGATCGGAAAGCCGGCGAAGGTCAGGTCCATGCCGACGGTGATGCCCTCGGCGTCGTCGGACAGCAGCACCAGCCGCTGGGAAGGCTCGAACACGCCGCGCGCGTAGAGCAGGTACACGCCCGCCGCCGCCACCAGCAGCAACAGCAGGCCCACCAGCAGCGCGGCGCGGAGCTCGAGCGATTCGGACGTTCTCAGCGCAGGGGTCGGTTCATCGCTCATCGCGTTGGCCTCAGAGGTAGTTGCCCACGAGCGAGGCGACTTCGATCAGCAGGATCA
>JAOUJD010000203.1 GCA_029883565.1 Burkholderiaceae bacterium | reverse complement strand
ATCGCTCCGAAGGAGCAGAGCAAGTCGTTCATCCGCGAGTGGGCGCCCGGCACGCCGGTCACCCAATACGTCGTGGCCGCGACCATCGAGGCGATCAAGCCGGCGGCGTAGGGGGCCGCGGGGGGGCGCCCTCCGTCACGGCCTCGCCGGCGCGACGGAGGGCCGCGTAGCGGCGGGTGGCGTCCGGCCCGCACTCGGCTTGCGCTATGTCAAGCGAAACCGGCCGCCGTGTGAGGTGGCTCCCTGCATTTGTCCGCGGCATCGACTCAAATGAGAAGCAGGGTGGGCTTTCGTTCCCTCATGCCTGTTTCTTCGATGACCGCCGTCGCCCTCACACTGCCGCAGCGCCATCCGCGCGGATTCCTGCTGATCGCGGGCCTGGCGTGGCTGGCGCTGTACCGGTCGCTGGAGCCGGTGTCCGAGGCCATCGTCGGCTGGCTGCCGCTGGAGCGCGCGAGCCATCTCGGCTCGGCGGTGCAGTTCTTCCTCTACGACACGCCGAAGGTGCTGCTGCTGCTGACCGCCGTCGTGTTCGTGATGGGCATCGTCAATACGTGGTTCACGCCGGAGCGCACGCGCGCGCTGCTGGCCGGCCGCACCGAAGGCGTCGCAAACGTGATGGCGGCGGGCCTGGGCGTAGTCACGCCGTTCTGTTCGTGCTCGGCGGTGCCGCTGTTCATCGGATTCGTTCAGGCCGGCGTGCCGCTGGGCGTGACCTTCTCGTTCCTGATCGCTGCGCCGATGGTCAACGAAATCGCGCTCGCGCTGCTGTTCGCGCTGTTCGGCTGGAAGATCGCGCTGCTGTACATGTCGCTCGGGCTCGCCGTCGCGATCGTCGCGGGCTGGGTCATCGGCCGGCTGCGGATGGAGGGCCACCTGGAAGACTGGGTCCGTGACATGCCGCGCGTCCAGGCGCGAGCCGGGCAGGACGGCCTCGCGCTCGTCGAGCGCGTCGAGGCGGGGCTGGGCGCGGTGCGCGGGATCGTCGGCAAGGTGTGGCCCTACGTGCTCGCGGGCATCGCCGTCGGCGCCGCCATCCACGGCTGGGTCCCGCAGGACTTCATGGCCTCGTTCATGGGCAAGGACGCGTGGTGGTCGGTGCCGCTGGCGGTGCTGATCGGCGTGCCGATGTATTCCAACGCCGCCGGCATCCTGCCGGTGGTCGAAGCGCTGCTCGCCAAGGGAGCGGCGCTGGGCACCGCCCTCGCGTTCATGATGAGCGTGATCGCGCTGTCGCTGCCGGAGGCGATCATCCTGCGCAAGGTGCTCAAGCCGCGCCTGATCGCGACCTTCCTCGGGGTGGTCGCGCTCGGCATCCTTGCGGTCGGCATCCTGTTCAACGCCGTGCTCTAGATTTCAACGGGAGGAACGAATGAAGATCGAAGTCCTGGGTTCCTGCTGCGGGAACTGCCAGAAGACCATGGAGTTGATCGGCGAGGTCGCGCGGGAGAAGGGCGCCGACATCGAACTCGTCAAGATCGACGACCTGAAGCAGATCATGGGCTACGGAGTGATGTCGACGCCGGGCGTCGTGATCGACGGCACGGTCGTGCACGCCGGCGGCATGCCGTCGCGCGCCAGGGTGGAGCAGTGGCTCGCCGGGGCGGAAACCGTCGCCGAGCGGGCGGCGCGGTGCTGCGGCTAGCGCGGCGGCAGGCGGGCGGAGGACGGGCATGAA
Source organism: Burkholderiaceae bacterium (assembly GCA_029883565.1). GTDB lineage: Bacteria > Pseudomonadota > Gammaproteobacteria > Burkholderiales > Burkholderiaceae_F > JAOUJD01. The sequence continues at coordinate 3,814 of JAOUJD010000203.1, read as the reverse complement.
CCGCGCCATCGAATTCTTCGCGCAGCAGTTCGACCGGCAGATCGACGCGCACGATTACACGCTGAACGTGTTCGAGCAGCGCGTGCTCCCGCACCTGCAGGGCGACGTCCTCGACCTGGGCTGCGGTCTCGGAAACCTGGCGATCGCGGCCGCCGAGCGCGGTCATCGCGTGACGGCGCTCGACGCCTGCAATCGTGCGGTCGAGGACCTGCAGCGGCGCGCGCGGGATCGATCGCTGCCGATCGAGGTCGGGTGGGCCGACCTCGCCGACTGGAGCGCCACCACGACCTACGACTCGGTCGTGTCGATCGGGCTGCTGATGTTCGTCGACTGCCCGACCGCCCTACGGGCGCTCGAGGAGATCAAGCGGTCCGTCCGGCCGGGCGGCGTGTGCGCCGTGAACGTCCTGATCGAGGGAACGACGTTCATGAAGATGTTCGACGAGTACCGCCACTGCCTGTTTGCGCCGGAGTGCCTGGTGGCGAGCTTCGCCGACTGGACGCTCCTCGACCACCGGATCGAAGACTTCGCCGCGCCGGAGCCCGGGAAGATCAAGCGGTTCGCCACCATCATCGCCCGCCGGCCAGGAGCCGCGGCATCACGCTGACTGGCCGGCGCTGCACTCGTCGACCAGGTACACGATCGAGCGATACGGCACCCCGCCGTGCTCGCTCAATCCGATCTCGCAGGTGCGGCTGCTCGAATAGCCGGCCGTGCAGCCAGCGGGCAGCGACCGGGGCAGCGTGCGCAGCGCGTGCGCGTTCAGTTCCGGGAACGAGAAACCCCGGTCGCCCGCCCAGCCGCAGCAGGTGACGTCCGGCGGCACGGTGACGTTCGTGCAGCACGCGCGCGCCACCGCTTCGACCTTCGACTCCAGCCCCATCTTGCGGATGCTGCACACCGGATGCACGGCGACGGGCGCGCTTGTCGGCGTCAGCGCCAGGCGGGGCAGCACGTGGTCGTGCAGGAATTCCGTGAGGTCGAACACCGGCAGCCGCTCCTGCAGCGCCTGTTTCATCCGGTAGGCGCAGGGGCTGGTGTCGAAGACGATCGGCCACCGGCCGCCCTCGCTGGCCGCTCGCAATGCCGCTTCGAGCTCGTCGGCCTTGGCGACGGCCGCGTCCGCGTGGCCCTTGCTGTCGAAGGGCTGGCCGCAGCACTGCTGTTCGAGCTGCGGCGGATGGACGACGTCATATCCCGCGCGACGCAGCACCCGCTCGGTCACGGTCGGCAGGTCGTCGACCGCGTCGCCGCGCGCCGGCCCCATCGTGCGCGCCGCGCAGCTCGGGAAGTAGACGACGCGGTCCGCTCCCGAGGTCGACGCCGGTGCCGCCTGCGGCGACCAGCGCGAGGCGCGCGGCATCGCCGGCGTCCACTGCGGGACGCGATTGCCGGACAACGCGCGCGCGCCGTGCGTGAGCCGCGCCATCATCGGCGTGCCCAGCGCGCCGTGCACGGCGTCCGCCACTGCCAGTCCCGTCCGCACGGCGCGCGTCGTGGCGGCGAAGTGACTTCCGACCTGTGCCCCGACCTTAGTGCCGAGCCGGCCCACCTGGTCGCCGCGCAGTGCCTTGATCAGCTTGCCGGTCTCGATGCCCACCGGGCACACGGTCGCGCACAACCCGCACGCGGCGCAGGTGTCGATGCCGGCGTAGCCGTAAAGCGAGCGCAGGTCGCCGTCCGGTTCCCCCGCGGCGTCGCGCCGCGCGATCTCGCGCCAGCTCGTGATGCGCTGGCGCGGCGACAGCGTCAGCCCGGCCGACGGACACATCGGCTCGCAGAAGCCGCACTCGATGCACTTGTCGACGATCGCGTGCGCTGCCGGAAGCGGCTTGAGATGATGCAGGTGCGACTCGCGGTCGTCGCTGATGATGACGCCCGGGTTCAGCAGCCCGGCCGGGTCGAACAAGCGCTTGATGTCGCGCATCAGCGCGGCGCCGCCGGCGCCCCATTCGAGCTCGACGAAGGGTGCCATGTTGCGGCCCGTGCCGTGTTCGGCCTTCAGGGCGCCGTCGTAGCGCTGCACCACGAGCCGCGCCACCGCGTCCATGAAGCGCCCATAGCGCTGGACCTCGGCGGCGGAACCGAAGTCCTGCGTGAAGACGAAGTGCAGGTTGCCCTCGAGCGCATGGCCGAAGATGATGGCTTCGCGGTAGCCGTGCTCGTGCAGCAACGCCTGCAGGTCCAGCGTGGCGTCGGCCAGCCGTTCGACCGGGAACGCAACGTCCTCGATGATCACCGTGGTGCCGGTTGCGCGCACCGCGCCGACCGAGGGGAAGGTTCCCTTGCGCACCTTCCAGAGTCCGGCGATCTCGTGCGCATCACGCGTGAAGCGGATCGGCGTGGCCGTCGGCAGCGACGAGAGCGCGGCGAGGATGGCCTCGATGTTCCGCGCGACGCCGCCGTCCGTTTCGGCCCGCGTTTCGACCAGCAGCGCCGCCGCCCCGGGGCCGAGGGCGGCGATCCCGTCCGGCAGGCCGGGCTTGGACTCGACCGAGGCCAGCGCGGGGCGGTCCATCAGTTCGACGGCGGCGACCGGCGTCGCCTTCATCGCGGTCACGGCCTCGCACGCCGTGCGCAGGTCATCGAACAGCATCAGCGCGGCGGCCTTGTTGGCGTGGTCGGGCACGGTGCGGTAGGTGACTGCGGAGATGAACCCCAGCGTGCCCTCGGAGCCGATCATCAGGTGCGCGAGGATCTGCACCGGATCGTCGAAGTCGAGCAGCGCGTTCAGCCCGTAGCCCGTCGTGTTCTTCATCCGGTACTTGTGGCGGATGCGTGCCGCGAGCGCGGCATCGTCGCGCGCGCGCCGGGCCAGGTCGGCCACGCCCTGCAGCAGCGAAGCATGCGAGCGCCGGAACGCGTCGACGTTCGCCGCGTCGTCGGTGTCCAGCACGGCACCGTCGGCCAGCACCACGCGCAGCCCGGCCAGCGTGTGGTAGCTGTTCTCGCGCGTGCCGCAGCACATGCCGCTGGCGTTGTTGGCGGCGATGCCGCCGATCTTCGCGGTATCGATCGAGGCGGGGTCCGGGCCGATCTTGCGGCCCAGCGCTGCGAGTGCGCGGTTGGCATGGCCGCCGATCACCGAAGGGCCGAGGCGAACCGACGCGCCGCCGTCGCGCACCTCGATGGTCCGGAACCCCTCGCCGATCAGCACCAGCACGGAATCCGAGATGGCCTGCCCGGACAGGCTCGTGCCCGCTGCCCGGAAAGTCACCGTCGCGCCGAGCGCGGCGCAGGCGCGCAGCACCGCGCGCAGTTCGTCCTCGTCGTCGACGATGACCACGGCGCGCGGAACCAGGCGATAGAAGCTGGCATCGGTCCCGTAGGCGAGCCGCCGCAGCGGATCGGTCACGACGCGGCGAACCGGGAGGTGCGCGCGCAAGGCCGCGTGCAGGTCGCCGTCCGTTCCTGTGTACGACATGTGGCTCCTCGCGCCGGGCGTCTTCCGCACCGTATCAGCCTGAAGGGGCACGCCCTTGCCATGGAGCAAGCAGGACGGGGTGCCGGGTTGCCCGCACCGTAGCGCAGTATCGCTTCACGGAGCGGAGAGCAGCGCCATGCTGCAGTGCGCTGGGTGGCCTCCGTTTCGTTTCGAGCAAGGGCTCTACTGCGGGTTCAGCGGGCACCAGGGCGCGTAAGCTGAATGCGTGGTGATGATGACTGCAGGCGACGCTAGCGCACTCGGCGGCCGATCGACGGATGAAGGCCCGGGCGCCATGACCTACGACTGGATCGTGATCGGATCCGGGTTCGGCGGCAGCGTTGCCGCCTTGCGGCTGGCCGAGAAGGGCTATCGGGTCGCCGTCCTGGA
>JAOUJD010000202.1 GCA_029883565.1 Burkholderiaceae bacterium | reverse complement strand
GCGATACGGATGCGCCAGTTCCCACGAGGGGAACGTGTTGGTCGAGAAGCGCTGGTGCACGAGCGCGATCGCCGATACGACACGGGGGTCGGCGAGATCCGCGTAATAGCGGCCGACCTGGTCAGCCAGCAGCAGCCCCTTGTAGACGACGGTGCGCGTCGAGATCGACGGCACGAAGTACTCCTTGCCGTGCTTGAGCTTCAACGCCTGGATCTTGTGGCTTGCGGTCTTGCGGATGACGTAGAGCTTGCGCTCGAGCGCGTCGGGCACCATCACATCGGCGCCGCGGCCGACGAAGATCTGCCGGATCACCGGCTCGCGGTCCCTCACGAGCGGCGACATCGGCATGTCGCGGTCCACCGGCACATCGCGCCAGCCGAGCACGACCTGGCCCTCGGCCCGGACCGTACGCTCGAGTTCCTGCTCGCACGCCAGTCGGGAGGCGTTCTCGCGCGGCAGGAAGATCATCCCCACTCCGTATTCCCCTGGCGGTGGCAGGGTCACGCCCTGCTTCGCCATCTCCTCCCGATAGAAGGCGTCCGGGATCTGGATCAGAATGCCCGCACCATCGCCGCAGAGCACGTCGGCCCCGACGGCGCCCCGATGGTCGAGGTTCTGCAGGATGAGCAGTGCCTGCTGGATGAGTCCGTGGCTTGAGCGCCCCTTGATGTTGGCGACGAACCCGACGCCGCAGGCGTCGTGCTCGTATTCGGCGGAATACAGGCCGTGCGCCACGGCGTGATCTCGGGTCTCTGTGGCTGTCATGTCCACTACTCCGGTCAAAAGCTCGCCTCGGGGTGGGCGAGAAGGAACAGTCGACTCTACTGCGCTGCACCAGCACCGGCAACAACAAAAATCGGGGTCTGACCCCGATTTCTCACGGTTGGTTGGGAGTGCCGCAATAAATTGGGGACAGAGTCACATCCGACGCGGCCGGCCAGGGGTGAGGGCACTGGGGCGCCGGGTCCCGGGAAAATGAGCCACAGCGGCAGCCGATCCCAGGAACCAACCACCGTTGGTCGACTGGCGGATCGTGGCCAGTTCTTCCCCCGACGGACCGTGCTCGAAGAGCCGGACATAGGCGGCCTGACGTTCGAACGGCGTGTTGCCAAGGGCCCAGTACACCGGATGGTCGGTGATCAACGGGTCGACTCCCATCCCGATGTGGTGACGATGGCTTGACCAGCGGAACTCGGCCGGCCGCTCCGTCAGTGCCGCACGGACCGGGTTGAGTTCGATGTAGCGCATGCAGGCCAGCAGATAGCGGTCGGCCTCGACCACCGTCGACCGGTAGCGGCTCCCGAACAACGCGCCCGTCCGTCGATGCCGGTCGTTGAACCAGCGCACATAGCGTCGCCCCAGTGCCTGAAGCGCCCACCCGACGTCCCCGGCAGCCCGGGGAGTGACCAGCAGGTGCACGTGATTCGGCATCAAGACATACGCGTGAACAGCCAGTTCGGCCGCCGTGGCGACCTCCCGCAGCACCGCGAGGTAGCGCTCGCGGTCCTCGTCGTCCACGAAGATTGCCCGGCGATCGTTGCCGCGCTGGATGGCGTGATGAGGAAAGCCGGCGATCGTCAGTCGGGGCAGCCGTGCCACATCGCCTCCGAAATCGGGGTCAGACCCCGATTTTGCACTTCCGGCTAGCTCTCGCCGATCGCGAAGAGGCGCTGGTGCTCCTTCATCGCGTACCGGTCGGTCATGCCGGCGACGTAATCGGCAATGGCACGGGCCTTGTTCTCGGCCACGCGCGCCTGGTGATCCTGCGGCAGCAGCCGCGGCTCGTCGAGGAACGCGCGGAACAGGTCCGTCACGATGCGCTTCGCCTTGGTCGTCATCCGCATCACGCGGAAGTGCCGGTACAGGTTGTGCAGCAAGAAGGACTTCAGCACGTCCGCTTCCTTGCGGACCGCCGGCGAGAACGCCGCCAGCGGCTGCGCTTCCCGCACTTCGTCGATGCTGGCCGGCTGCGCGGACGTAATCCGCCGCTCGGTCTCGGTCGCAAGGTCGACGATCAGGGTGTTGATCATGCGCCGCACCGTCTCATTGACCATGCGGCGCTCGCCGATGTCCGGAAAGGCCGCCCGCACTTCGTTCGCATGCCGCGCAAAGAGCGGCACGTCTTCGAGCTGGCCGAGCTGCAACAGGCCCGACCGCAGCCCGTCGTCGATGTCGTGGTTGTTGTAGGCGATCTCGTCAGCGAGGTTGGCAATCTGCGCCTCCAGGCTCGGCTGGCGCTTTCGCAGGAAGCGCTCGCCGAGCTCGCCGAGCTTGCGCGCATTCTCGAGCGAGCAGTGCTTCAGGATTCCCTCGCGGGTCTCGAACGAGAGGTTCAACCCGTTGAAGCCACCGTACCGCTCCTCGAGTTCATCCACGACCCGCAGCGACTGCAGGTTGTGTTCGAAGCCGCCGTACGCCTTCATGCATTCGTGCAGCGCGTCCTGCCCGGCGTGGCCGAACGGCGTATGCCCGAGGTCGTGCGCCAGGGAGATGGCCTCGACCAGGTCATCGTTGGCACCGAGCTGGCGCGCGATCGCGCGGCCGATCTGCGCCACCTCGAGCGAGTGGGTCAGGCGCGTGCGGAACAGGTCGCCTTCGTGGTTGACGAACACCTGCGTCTTGTACTCGAGGCGCCGGAACGCGCTGCAGTGGATGACGCGGTCCCGGTCGCGCTGGAAGGCCGTCCTGCCCTGCGCCTCGGGCTCCGCGTGGCACCGCCCGCGGGACTGTTCGGAGTGCGCCGCGTACGGCGCGAGAGCCCCGGTCTCGCCTGAACGCGGCTTCACCGGAACCCGCCCGCGAGCAGCGACGCCCGCACGAGGTCGTCCGGCACCGCCCGCTGAGTCGCGCGCCCGATGCGCTCCAGCAGGATGTAGCGCACGGCGCCCGCCTCCGCCTTCTTGTCGCCGCGCATGCTCGATATCGCCGCGTCGGCTCCCAGCCCTTCGATCCGCGGCGGTAGCCCTGCCAGGGCAACCGCGTGCTCGACGCTACGAACAGCCCGGTCGTCCAGCAAGCCCACGCGCCTCGACAGATCGGCGGCGATCACCATCCCGCAACCGACCGCCTCGCCATGAAGCCACTCGCCGTAGCCGGACAGCGCCTCGATCGCGTGGCCAAAGGTATGGCCGAGGTTCAGCAGCGCGCGCTCGCCGGACTCGCGCTCGTCTCGGCCGACAACGGCCGCCTTGATCTCGCATGACCTTTCGATCGCCTGCGCCAGCGCGGCCGGGTCCCGCCCGCGCAGCAGGGCCAGGTCGCCGACCACCTGCTCGAAGTACGCCGCATCCGCCAGCAGTCCGTGCTTGAGGATCTCCGCCAGACCGGCCGCCAGCTCGCGCGACGGCAGGCTCTGCAGCGTGTCCGTGTCGGCGACGACGACGCTCGGCTGGTGGAAGGTCCCGATCAGGTTCTTCCCGCTCGGATGGTTGATGCCCGTCTTGCCGCCGACCGAAGAGTCCACCTGCGCCAGCAGCGTCGTGGGCACCTGCACGAAGCGTATGCCGCGCATGTAGATCGAAGCAGCGAAGCCGGCAAGGTCGCCGATGACCCCGCCGCCCAGAGCCACCACCAGGCTCTTGCGGTCCGCGCCGCGCGCGACCAGCACGTCGAGCACCGCCGCGACGCTGTCCCACCGCTTTGTATGTTCGCCGTCCGGCAGCTCGATCATCGAGGTCCGGGTCAGCGTCTCGAGCGCGGTCACCAGGCGGCGGCCATAGAGCGGCCCGACGATCTCGTTGGTGACCACCAGCACGGACGTAGGCGCCAGCGGGGCGACGAACTCGGCGACGCGATCCAGCAGTCCGGACCCGATGTGGATCGAATACGTTCGGTCGCCGAGTCCGACGGAAAGGCTGCGCATTCGGCGATTTTACGGCGCGGCAAGCCGCCGGATCGACGGTTCGTCGAGCAGTCGACGCAGCAGCCGCTTCGGGTTGGCCGGGGCCGACTGGAACGTCAGGTGGGCGGTCTGCGCGTACAACGGCTCGCGCTGCGCCAGCAATTCCTCGATCCGGCCGCGCGGGTCCTGCGTCTGCAGCAACGGACGCGAGCGGTCGTTGCGCGTCCGCCGCTGGATTTCCTCTCCGCTTGCACGCAGGTAAACGACAAGGCCGCGCTCCTTGAGGTGGCGCCGGGTGTCGGCGTTCAGCACCGCCCCTCCCCCTGTCGCCAGCACGATGCCGGGCCTCTGCGTGAGTTCGTCCAGCAGCGCGGCCTCGCGCCGCCGGAACCCTTCCTCACCTTCGACAGAGAAGATCGTCGCGATCAGCGCGCCGCTGCGCGCCTCGAGTTCGCGGTCGGCGTCGACGAATTCAAGGCCGAGCGCCTGGGCCAGCAGGCGACCTACCGTCGTCTTGCCGGCGCCCATCATGCCGATCAGGAACACCGAGTGCCGTTGTTCAGCCATGCGCGAAGCGTACGTGATCAGGCACGCAAGAAAAAAGGGCCGCGCTGGGCGGCCCTTTTCTCCTGCGACGCGCGCCTAGCGCATCGCGGCGTTGATGCGCTCCGAGATGACCCGTGGCGTGATGAAGATGATCAGCTCGGTACGGTCGTTGATCTGCGCCGTGTTCTTGAAGAGGTAGCCGACCACCGGCAGGTCGCCCAGCAGCGGGACCTTCGTCACCGTCGTGCGTTCCTGCTGCTCGTAGATGCCGCCGAGCACGACCGTGCCGCCGTTTTCCACCAGCACCTGGGTCTGCACGTTCTTGGTGTCGATCGCCGGGCCGGCCGACGTTTCGACGCCGCGGCTGTCCTTGTTGACCTTCACGTCAAGGAAGATCGCGCCTTCGGGCGTGATCTGCGGCGTGACCTCGAGCTTCAGCACGGCCTTGCGGAAGGCGACCGATGTCGCGCCGCTCGACGTCGCCTGCTGGTAGGGGATCTCCGTGCCCTGCTCGATGGTCGCCTTGACCTTGTCAGCCGTGACCACACGCGGGCTCGAGATGATCTTGCCGCGGCCGTCGGCCTCGAGTGCGTTCAGCTCGAGGTTGATGAGACGCGTCAGGGCGCTGTTGAACAGCGTCAGGTTGAAGCTGCCCGGGTTGAATCCGTTTATGCCTGCCGCCGGCAGGTCCACGTTGATCGGGTTGACCGCGACGTTGCCGCTGCCGGAGTTCGTCAGGGGCGGGAACACGTTGCGGCCACCGACCGCGGTCTCGCTGGTGATCCGGCCGTAGCCGAATCGCACGCCGAGGTTGCGACTGAACTTGTCGTCGGCTTCGACGATGCGCGCCTCGATCAGAACCTGGGGCACGGCGATGTCGATCCGCTGCAGCATGCGGCGGACGTCCTCCAGCCTGGCCACGGTGTCCTGGACGAAGAGCTGGTTGGTGCGCGGGTCCACCGCGACGCTGCCGCGCTTCGAGATCAGGCGCTGCTTGTCGTCGGTCAGCAGCTTGCGGACGTCCTCGGCCTTCTGGTAATTGACGACGAAGGCCTCGGAACGCAGCGGCTCGAGATCGGCGATCTGGTTGCGCGCCTCGAGTTCGAGCTTTTCCTTG
>JAOUJD010000201.1 GCA_029883565.1 Burkholderiaceae bacterium | reverse complement strand
AGCCGGGGCAATACGTCGCCGAGTTCGAGGTCCAGCTGCTGCCCACCCGGGAGCAGAAGGGTGCGCCGAAGCTGCTGAAGTCAAGCGGCCTGCCGGCGTACGACCAGGCGGTCGAGCGCGCCATCCGGCGCTGCGACCCGTTTCCGCGCCCCCGCGAGGGCTCCATGCCGCCCTCCCTGCGGCTGAGGTTCGACCCGGTGGATACACGCTGAGGGACGGGCTGACATAGGTTCAAACCCCATCATCCGTTGTCGCGCGTTTAAGTGAACTCCACCAGGAAATGACCCCATCGCGCTGTCTATACTCGCCCCGATGACGGAAAAAACAATCGATCGACCGTCTGCCGGGCGCCGCACCGTGTGCGCGGCCCTCGCCTCCCTTCCAGCGGTGTCGCTTGCGCAGTTGCGCGTCGAGATCACGGGCGTCGGCAGCCAGCAGTTTCCCATCGCCATCGCGCCGTTCGCCCGCAGCGGGCAGGTGCCGGCAGACATCGACGCGATCATCCGCGCCGACCTCGCGCGCAGCGGACTGTTCCGCGTCGTGGAGGCCGGCTCGCAGCCGATCGCCGAGAACGCACCGGTGGCGCTGGCCGACTGGAAGGCGCGTGGGGCGGATGCCCTGACCATCGGCGGCGCTTCGCGCCTCGCGGATGGACGCTTCGACATTCGCTTCCGCCTGCTCGACACGGTGAAGCAGGCCCAGCTCGACGGTCTGTCGTACACGAGCCCGGCGTCTGACCTGCGGCTGACCGCGCACCGGATTGCTGACCGCATCTACGAAAAGCTGACCGGCGAGCGTGGCGTCTTTGCCACCCGCATCGCCTACATCGTGCAGACCTCCCGCACCAGCTGGGAGCTGCACATTGCCGATGCCGACGGCGCCAATCCGCAGGCCGCGCTGCGGTCGCGCGAACCGATCATCTCGCCCGCCTGGTCGCCGGACGGCTCGCGGCTGGCCTACGTGTCGTTCGAATCGGGCAAGCCGGTGGTGTACGTGCATGCCGTCATGACCGGCGAGCGGCGTGCCGTGGCGAATTTCCGGGGCTCCAACAGCGCCCCGGCGTGGTCCCCCGACGGCAGGACGCTGGCCGTCACGCTGACCCGCGAGGGCAATTCGCAGGTGTTCCTGATGAACGCCGACGGCGGCAACGCGCGCCGGCTGACCACGTCCGGCGGCATCGACACGGAGCCCTGCTTCAGTCCGGACGGGCAGTCCATCTACTTCACGTCCGACCGCGGCGGCGGGCCGCAGGTCTACCGCATGCCGGCCACCGGCGGCAGCGCGCAGCGGGTGACCTTCAACGGCGACTACAACATCAGCCCGCGCCTGAGTCCCGACGGCAAGCTGCTGGCCTACGTGGCGCGCCGCAGCGGCCGCTTCCAGGTCCAGGTGCTCGAGCTCGCGAGCGGGCAGGAGACGCCGGTGACCGACACCTCGCGCGACGAATCTCCGAGCTTCGCGCCCAACGGTCGCATGCTGCTGTACGCGACCGAAGTCAACGGGCGCGGCATTCTTGCCTCGGCCTCGATCGACGGGCGTGTCCGCACGCGCCTGTCGGGTCCGAACGGCGACATCCGGGAGCCGACCTGGGGACCGTTCATCAAATGAATCAGGAGGATCACATGACCGTTCAACGCCTCATTCGCGCCGCCATGGCGGGCGCCGTTCTTTCCTTCGCGCTTGCCGGCTGCTCGTCGGTCGACCTCGAGGAGCAGAAGGCCGCGCCGATCGTCGATGCCGGCGGTTCGTCCACGGCGGGCGCAGCGGCGACCGGGCCCGACCCGCGGGCCGTGGCGCCCGTCGACGCCCAGTCGGCGCGCGGCCTCGATCCGTTCACCGACCCGAACAACCCGCTGTCGAAGAAGAGCGTGTACTTCGACTTCGACAGCTTCGTCGTCAAGAGCGAGTACCAGTCGGTGGTCGAGGCGCACGGCAAGTACCTGGCGTCGACGAAGAACCGTCGCATTGCCGTGGAAGGCCACACCGACGAGCGCGGCGGGCGGGAGTACAACCTCGCGCTGGGGCAGAAGCGTGCGGAGGCCGTCAAGCAGCGGCTGATGCTGCTCGGCGCCAGCGAAGCGCAGATCGAGGCGGTGAGTTTCGGCAAGGAAAAGCCCAGCGCGGTGGGGTCGACCGAGGAAGCCTGGGCGCAGAACCGCCGGGCGGACATCGTCTACAAGTAGCGGCTGCGGGTGCGCGCGGCGGCCGTGCCGTCGGGCTCGCATCGGCAGCGGCTGGTTCGGAGGTTCGGGTCCGGGATGCCTGGCGCTCGAACCAGATCATGAAGCGAGGGGCGACCGCGGCGCGGTCGCTCTTCGCATCTGGAGATGCTGATGCGATTCAACTCCTGGCTCGCTGGACTGGCGCTGGTGATCGTGCTGCCCGCGCACGCGCAGCTCTTTGCCGACGACGATGCGCGCAAGGCGATCCTGCAACTGCGCCAGCAGATCGCCGCGCTGGAAAAGCAGTTGCAGCAGAAGGACGCCGAGATGACGGCCCGGCTGGACCGGCTGGACACCGCGCAGCGCAACCAGCTGGAACTCGTGAACCAGATCGAGGTGCTGCGCCAGGAAAACGCGCGGCTGCGCGGGCAGGTTGAAACGCTCACGAACGAGGTCGCGACGCTGCAGAAGCGCAGCCGCGACCTGTACGCCGACCTGGACGCGCGGCTCAAGAAGATGGAGCCGACCAGCATGACGGTCGACGGCAGGACGGCCACCGTCGATCGTGCGGAGCTCGCGGCGTACGAGGCGCCGCTGGGGCTGTTCCGCGCCGGCGATTTCCGCGGCTCGTTGCCGGGGTTCCAGCAATTCGTGGCGCGCTACCCGCAGTCGGCCTATGCGCCGGCGGCGCAGTACTGGATCGGCAGCGCGCAGTTTGCGCTGAAGGACTACAAGGCCGCGGTCGCGGCGCACCAGTCGCTGGTCGACCGCTATCCCGATTCGGCCCGCGTTCCCGACGCGCTGCTGTCGATGGCGGAAAGCCAGGTCCAGCTCGGCGACCGCAAGTCCGCGAACCGGACGCTGACCCGGATCATCAAGGAGTATCCGGAAGCCGAGGCGGCGCGGGTCGCGAAGGAACGGTTGCCGAGTACGCGGTAGCGGACGCCCCGCGCGGCGACCCGCTTCCGCCTGCGGCGCCCGGCCTGATGGCCGGCCGGTAGACTCGTTCCGCCCGTTCGCAACCGATTCCCGCCCCTGTCGTGCCCTCCGAAGTCGACGTCACCGCACTGTCCGCGCAGGTCGTGGCGGCGGCATTCGTGCTTGGCCTGCTCTTCGGCGCGCTCGTCCACCGCACCAACTTCTGCACGATGGGCAGCGTCGCCGACATCGTCGGCTTTGGCGACTGGACGCGGATGCGCATGTGGGCGCTGGCGGCGGCCGTGGCGATCCTCGGCACGACCGGCCTCGCGGCGCTCGGCTTGGTCGATCCTGCGGCCAGCATCTACACGACCCCTCGCTTCACGCTGCTGGCGTACCTGTTCGGAGGACTGCTGTTCGGGTTCGGCATGGTGCTGGCTGGCGGCTGCGCATCGAAGGCGCTCGTGCGATGCGGGGCGGGAAGCCTGAAGGCGCTGGTCGTCGTCGGCGTGGTCGGGATCGTGGGCTACATCACGCTGCGCGGGCTGCTCGCCGTCGTGCGGGTCCGGGTGATCGAGACTGTCGGGGTCGAGCTGGCGACGTCGCAGGACCTGCCGACGCTGCTCGCGGGAGCCGGCGGAGCGGGTGCAACAATCCGCCTCGCCGTCGCGGCGGCGGTCGCGATCGCGCTGCTCGTCTTCGTGCTGCGGGATCGGGAGGCACTGACGGGCGATGTCGTGCTGGGCGGGGCTGGCGTCGGCGCCGTCATCGTCGCCGTCTGGTTCGTCTCCGGCCATATCGGCCACGTGGCCGAGCATCCCCTCACGCTCGAGGACGCCTACCTGCGCACCAACTCGGGAAGGATGGAGGCGCTGTCGTTCGTTTCTCCGGTCGCCTACACGCTCGATTACCTGATGTTCTTCAGCGACGCGAGCAAGACCGTCACGCTGGGGATCGCATCGGCATGTGGCGTCGTGGCCGGCGCGATGGCGCATGCGGTCGTCACTGGCCAGTTTCGCTGGCAGGGGTTCCACGACACCGAAGACACGGCGAACCATCTCGCCGGTGCGGCACTGATGGGGTTCGGCGGCGTGACCGCGATGGGCTGCACGATCGGCCAGGGCCTGTCGGGCGTGTCGGTCCTGGCGCTCGGCTCGTTCATCACCCTGGCGGCCATCATCGCCGGGGCCGTCGCCGGACTGCGCTACCAGTCCTGGCGCATCGAGCGCAGGGGCTGAGCTCGCGCAGCCCGACTTGCGCGACGCGCGAATCGTCGCCATCCTTGCCGATGACCGACAGCGAGGAACGACAGTGGAAAAGAAGTTCGCATCCCAGGCCGACCTGGACGAAAAGAAGGTCAGCTTCGACAAGCTGTCCGAGCACGCCTACGCCTACACGGCGGAAGGCGATCCCAACACCGGGGTGGTGATCGGAGACGAATCGGTGATGGTGATCGACGCGCAGGCCACGCCCATCATGGCGCAGGACGTGATCCGTCACATCCGCACGGTGACTGACAAGCCGATCCATTACGTGACCCTGACGCACTACCACGCGGTCCGCGTGCTCGGGGCCTCGGGCTACCGACCGCAGCACGTCATCGCGAGCCGCGACACGCTCGATCTGATCGTCGAGCGCGGCGAGGCCGACATGAAGAGCGAGATCGAGCGCTTTCCGCGGCTGTTCCGGGCGGTCGAGTCGGTGCCCGGCCTGACCTGGCCCACCATCGTCTTCGAGCGCCGGTTGACGCTGTGGATGGGCAAGCTGCAGGTGGAGATCATGCAGCTCGGCCGCGGCCACACGAAGGGCGACACGGTGGTCTGGCTGCCGCAGGACAAGGTCCTGTTTTCGGGTGACCTGGTGGAGTACGACGCGACGCCGTACACGGGCGATGCCTACCTGGCGGACTGGCCGGCCACGCTCGACGCGGTCGCCGCGCTGGGCGCCGAGAAGCTCGTGCCGGGGCGCGGGGCCGCGCTGCGCACGCCGGCCGACGTGAAGGCCGGGCTGGAGGGCACGCGCGCGTTCGTCACCGCGATGTACGAGTCAGTGAAGAGCGGCGCACGCGCCGGGCGCGACCTGAAGACCGTCTATCGGGAGACCTACGAGAAACTGAAGCCGCAGTTCGGGCACTGGGTGATCTTCGATCACTGCCTGCCGTTCGACGTCACGCGCGCCTACGACGAAGCGACCGGCCACGTCGATCCGCGCATCTGGACCGCGCAGCGCGACAAGGCGATGTGGGAGGCGCTTGAAGGCTGAGCGGCTCGGGTGCACGCGATCGGGCTTGCCGAGCGCGCGTGCACGCTCGGCGGGAAGACCGGAAGGACGGGCTTCGGGCGGCCGGGCGCCCGTACTTGAGCACGAGGGCGACGAAAACGCGATGAGCACCGCGCAGACATCCAGGGATCGCGGCTGATGCACGGG
>JAOUJD010000014.1 GCA_029883565.1 Burkholderiaceae bacterium | reverse complement strand
CATCAGAAAGGCCACGGCAGCGAGCAACGGCCGATGGCGGGCGGCGATGAGGACACGGTGCACATTAACAGAACGACGAACGGCTGATCGCGGGGATTGTCGTGCCTGAATTACCCGAAGTCGAAGTCACGCGGCGGGCCCTCGCCCCTCACGTCGAGGGCCGCGTCATCGAGGGCGCGGTCGTTCGCGATCGCCGGCTGCGCTGGCCCGTGCCCGCCGACCTGGTGAAGCGCGTGCGCGGGCAACAGGTCGAGCGCCTGGACCGGCGCGGTAAGTATCTGCTCTGGCGGTTCGCGCGTGGCGTACTGATCTCCCATCTCGGCATGTCGGGCGTATGGAGAGTGCTGCCGCGGGCCGAAGGCATTCCCGCTCCCGGGCGACATGACCACGCCGACCTGCTGTTCGCCCTGGACTGCGTCAGGCTGACCGACCCACGGCGCTTTGGCGCACTGCTGTGGCACCGGGCTGCGGACGGCCCGGTGGAGTTCCATCCTCTGCTGGCCGGCCTCGGCGTCGAGCCATTCGATCCGGCGTTCACCGGCGCCCTTCTGCACCGCGGAACGCGCGGCCGTTCGGCCGCCATCAAGCAGGTGCTGCTGGCAGGTGACATCGTCGTCGGCGTCGGCAACATCTACGCATCGGAGAGCCTGTTCCGCGCTCGTATCAACCCCCGGCTCTCCGCGCATCGGCTTGGGCCCGCCCGTTGCGATCGGCTGGCCGGTGCGATCCGGGAGGTGCTTGCCGAAGCCATCGCTGTCGGTGGCAGCACGCTTCGCGACTTCGTCGGCGCGGATGGCGCCGAGGGCTACTTCATGCTCGACGCCTTCGTGTACGAACGAGCCGGGCAGCCGTGCCGTGTCTGCGGGGGGGCGATCGCGCGCATCGTGCAGGGACAGCGCGCGACCTATTACTGCCGCCGCTGCCAGAGCCGGTAGCTGGCTCCGGTCGGCGGAAGTCACGCACGAATCGGGCCTTGATTCTGCGTTCACGTGGCTGTGCCGCCGCTGGGGCGCGTGCTATAGATTGGCCTTGGCGCCGTGTGTCCGGTCGGCGCGATCCGGTGTGACGATGGCCCCCCTGGCGTCCCGATTCGAGGAATACGGAAACTGGCGCGATTCGCTTGCGAAGGCGATCGTCGACCTGCGCCAATGGATGAGCGAGACGCAGCTCCTGGAGGGGGATGCCGCGCGGCGGCTGGAATTCGCCCTCGACCGCCTCGCCGAAGACAAGCTCGTCATCGCATTCGTTGCCGAGTTCTCGCGCGGCAAGTCTGAGCTGATCAACGCCATCTTCTTTGCCGACTACGGCAAGCGCATCCTGCCTTCATCGGCTGGCCGCACCACGATGTGCCCGACCGAGTTGCTGTACGACGAGACGCTGCCGCCGTGCATTCGGGCGCTGCCCATCGAGACCCGCAGCCGGCGTGGCTCGACCTCGGACTTCAAGCGGATGACGAGCGAGTGGAAGGTGTTCCCGCTCGATACGGCTTCGACCGACGGCATGCTCGACGCCTTCAAGATGGTCGCCGAGACGGTGCGGGTGCCGGTCGACGAGGCCCGCGGTTACGGTCTGTTCGACGGCGACGACCCCGACCAGGCGGTTGCGGTCGACAAGCACGGCACCATCGAGATCTCGAAGTGGCGGCACGCGGTCATCAACTTCCCGCACCCGCTGCTGAAGCACGGTCTCGTGATCCTCGATACGCCGGGACTCAACGCCATCGGCACCGAGCCCGAGCTGACGCTGTCGCTCGTGCCCAACGCACATGCCGTGCTGTTCGTGCTCGCAGCCGATACCGGCGTCACGAAGAGCGACCTGGACGTCTGGCGTCACGTGGTGGGCGATGCGGGACACCGCAACCACATCGCGGTGCTCAACAAGATCGATGGCCTGTGGGACGCGCTGAAGACGCCGGGCGAGATCGAGCGCGAAGTGCGGCGGCAGGTACATGCGGTCGCCGCAACCCTGGACCTCGAGCCGGTGCGCGTGTTCCCGGTTTCCGCGCAGAAGGGACTGGTCGCCAAGGTGCAGGGCGACGAGCGGCTGCTCGAGGCGAGCCGCCTGCCCCTGCTGGAAGAGGCGCTGATCGAACTGCTGGTGCCTGCCAAGCAGAAGATCGTGCGCGACCAGACGGTCATGGCGGCGGAGCGGGTTGCCGCCGAGACCAGGCAGGCACTTGCCGCCAGGGAACGCGGCGTGATCGAGCAGTTGTACGAACTGCGCTCGCTGCAGGGCAAGAACCAGAGCTCGATCGAGCGCATGACGCGGCGCGCGTACGGCGAGCAGCGCGAGTTCGAGGAAGTGGTCCGCAAGATCGTCGCCGCCCGGCTCGTGCTGTCGCGCCTGTCGGAGGAACTGTTCGCGCCGCTGCGCGTCAGTGCCCTGCGCGAGCACGTGCTGGCGACGCGGCGCCGGATGAAGAACAGCCAGCTGTCGCCACAACTGGCGGCAGCGGTGAAGGCCTATTTCGCCGGGCTGCGCGAGATGCTGCGCTCGGCGAACGCCAAGACGCTGGAAATCGAGCAGATGGTGATCGGCGTGCAGCGCCGGTTCGCCGAGGAACTGGGCTGGAGCCTGTCGCCACCGATGACGTTCTCGCTCGACACATACATCGCCGACGTGGAACGGGCCGAGGCGGCCTACCGATCGCAGTTCGGCGCGCTGGCCGTGCTCACGACCGACAAGTGGGCGCTGATGCAGCGCTTCTTCGACACCGTGGTGTCGAAGTCGCGCGAGATCTTCTCTGCCGCGGAGCGCGACACGGAGGCGTGGGTCAAGTCGCTGCTGCCGCCGATCGAGATGCAGGTGCGCGAGCAGCGGGCGCAGTTGAAGAAGCGTGCGGAGTCGGTCGGGAAGATCCGCGACGCGCAGGGCTCGCTCGACGACCGCATCACCGAACTCGAGGAGGTCCTGGAGGATGCGCAGGGCAAGCTCGCCGTGCTGCGGCAGCTGTCCGAGCGCATCCGCGACATCGGCGCGCGGGCGCGCGTCGACGACGTGGCCAACGAAGAGGCGCTCGCGGCGTAGGTGGCCCGCTCATCCTCCGCTGGCGCCTTCGCCGGCCGCGTGATCCGGTGGCAGCGCGCGCACGGCCGCCGCGACCTGCCGTGGCAAGGCGGACGCGATCCCTATCGAATCTGGGTCTCCGAGGTCATGCTGCAGCAGACCCAGGTCGCCGCGGCGATTCCCTATTACCTGCGCTTCGTGCACCGCTTCCCGGACGTGCGGGCGCTCGCGGTGGCACCTGCGGCCGACGTGATGGCCGCGTGGGCGGGACTGGGCTACTACACGCGCGCCCGCAACCTGCATCGCTGCGCGCAATTCGTCGTCGAACGGCACGGCGGCGAGTTTCCGAGGTCAGTGCGGGCGCTGTCGGAGTTGCCGGGCATCGGCCGCTCCACCGCGGCGGCGATCGCTGCGTTCGCCTTCGGCGCCCGCGCGGCGATCCTGGACGGCAACGTGAAACGGGTCCTCGCACGCCACTTCGGGGTGGCGGGCTATCCGGGTACGGCGGCCGTCGAACGCCAGTTGTGGACGCTGGCGGAAGAACTTCTTCCGGGGGACGGGATCGAGGCGTACACGCAGGGCCTGATGGATCTCGGGGCGACGCTGTGCGTGCGCACGCGGCCGCGCTGCGGCGCGTGCCCGGTCGCGAGGAGCTGCGTAGCGCTGGCGCAGGGGCGTACTGCAGAACTGCCCGCGCCCCGGCCCGCGCGGGTGCGGCCGCTGCGCCACGCCACCGTGGTGATCATCCGCGACGACGATGGCGCGACGCTGCTCGAAACGAGGCCGCCGACCGGGATCTGGGGCGGGCTGGTGAGCCTGCCTGAGTTCGATGCCGACGCGAGCGACCAGGCCCTGCGCACATCAATCGCCGACCGCTACGAGTTCGATGTCGTCCTGGAGGGAAGCCTTCCGCATGTCCGGCACGAGTTCTCGCACTACAGCCTGGTCATGCAGCCGCGGCTCGCAAGGATCCGGCGCGCCCTCGGCGCATCCGATTGCGCGGCGCGGCTCGTAGGGCGGGACGCGCTGCGGGAGTCGGCGTTGCCCGCTCCGATCCGGCGGCTGCTGCAGCAGGTCGACGGCGACGCAGGCGTCAGGTGAGAATCGAATGTTGCTTGAGGTAGGTGTGCACGATCTGCAGCCGGGTCGGCGCGTCGGTCAGTTCCATCAGCTTCTGCTTGGCCTTGAGCGGCACGGGCAGCACTTCGCATAACCGGTTCGACACCCACGCGGAAGAACCGAGGTGGTAGGGCTCGGCGAACGGCACCCGCGACAGGACCTCGCTGTCTTCCGCGCCCTCCTCGTTCAGCCGCCGCTCCTCGAACTGGGCTCGAAGGTCGTCCAGGATGCGCGCCAGCAGGTCGACGCAGGGGCGGTGCTCGGTAGGCACCGGCGCGTCGTCGTCCGGATCGATCAGCTGGATGTCCCCGATGACGAGACCGTCGGCCTGGGTCTCCTTGTTCAGGAGGCGGAAGCGGTCCTGCCCGACCGTGCGGATGTGAAGCACGCCCAGCTGCTTCATGTCCCAGGCCTCGATCCGTGCGAGGCATCCGACCTCGGCCAGGGCGGTTGTTCGCGTCACTTCCGTCGCGCGCGGATCGGTGATCAAGGTGACGCCGAACAACGTGCCCTCGCGCATGCAGTCCCGCACCATGTCGAGATAGCGCGCCTCGAACACCCGCAGCGGCAGCACGCCCTGCGGAAACAGAACCGTCGACAGCGGGAACAGCGCAACCCGCATCAGTGCGGCTCGGCGAGATCGATCGACCGGTGACGCACCAGGACGTGTTCGCGCGGAGCGAAACGACGCGCGAGTTCCTCGACGATGTAGACGGAGCGGTGGCGGCCGCCAGTGCAGCCGATCGCGACGGTCACGTAGTTGCGGTTGTCGGCGACGTAGCTCGGCAGCCATTTGCCGATGAACTGCGCGATGTCCTCGGTCATCTCGGCGACCGCCGGAGCCGACGCGAGGAAAGCCGCGACCTGGGCATCGCATCCGGTCAGCGGTCTCAGCACCGGGTCGTAGTGCGGGTTGGGCAGGTTGCGGACGTCGAACACGAGGTCAGCCGCGACGGGAATGCCTTCCTTGAAGGCGAAGGACTCGAACGAGAGGGTCAGGGTGGCGCGCGGACTGTCCACGAACGCGCGCACCCAGTGGCGCAGCACGTTCGGCCGCAGTCCGCTGGTGTCGATCACGTGCGCGATTTCGTTCAGCGGCGCGAGCAGTTCGCGTTCGACGGCGATCGCCTCGCCCACCGTGGTCTCGCTGCCGTGAACGCCCGTGCGCCACGAGACCGGGTGGCGGCGGCGGGTCTCCGAGAAGCGCTGAACCAGGGCGATGTCCGAGGCCGTGAGGAAGAGCACGCGCACGTCGTGCCCGATCCGACGCAGCGTCGCGACCATCTCAGGGACGTTCGCGAGCGTGGCCTCGCTGCGCGCATCGATCGCGACCGCCACGTCCTTGTGTCCGGTGTCGCTGAGGTAGGCGCACAGGTCGAGCAGGAACTGCGGGGGCAGGTTGTCAACGCAGTAATAGCCGACGTCTTCCAGCAGGCGGATCGCCACGGATTTGCCGGAACCCGACAGCCCGGTGACTAGAACGATGCGCATCGGCGGGTTGGACAGGATCAGATGGACATTGTTGCACGACCGGCGCGTGCGGCAACGGAGCAATGAAAAGGGGCGCCGCGGCGCCCCATCGTCGGAATGCCGGTACGGATCAGCCGGACAGGCAGCTCGACATGAATTTCTTGCGCTCCTCGCCGGCGAGCTTCTTGTCGCCCGCTTCCTTGTTGCAGTGGGTCATCTTCTCCTGCTGAGACATCTTCTTTGCATCGCCGGACAGGCAGGTCGACATGAACTTCTTGCGCTCCTCGCCGGCGAGCTTCTTCTCGCCCGCTTCCTTGTTGCACGTCGCCATCTTCTGCTGCTGCGGCGTCAATTCCTTCTTGTCGTCAGCCGCCATCGCCGCCAGCGGCAGCGTAAGACAGGCAGCGATGAGAACTTTCTTCAGCATCTTGCTTTCTCCCCGTTTGGCCAACCGTACGGTCGGCGTGTGCAGCCCGGCCTGGGCAGCTCGATTACAGCATGGCCCGCGGGGGTTGGCGCAATCCGGCCAATGCAGGGGGCCGGACCCGCGCCACGCTCATCTAGTCGGACATCTGCTGCTGCTGGCGCTGCAGAAAGTCCCGCATCGTGTCGACACCGCGCAACTGCAGGATCGTGTTGCGAACGGCGGCTTCGGTAAGGACGGCGAGGTTGCGTCCAGACGCGACAGGGATGATCACCTTTCGCACCGGCAGGCCGAGCACGTCTTCCGTCTGGCCTTCGAGTGGCAGGCGCTCCAGCGTCTCGCTCGAACCATAGCGGCGCAGCTCGACGATCAGGCGCAGCTTCATCTTCCGGCGCACGGCTGTCTCGCCGAAGATCGACTTGATGTCGAGCAGCCCGAGCCCCCGGACCTCGAGGAGATTCGCGAGCAGCGGCGGGCACCTTCCCTCGATGGTGTCGGGTGCGACCCGCGAGAAATCCACCACGTCATCTGCCACCAGCCCGTGGCCGCGGCTGATCAGTTCCAGCCCCAGTTCGCTCTTGCCTACGCCCGATTCGCCGGCTACCAGCACGCCCATGCCGAGCACGTCCATGTAGACGCCATGCAGCGTGCAGTGGGTCGCGAGCAGCTTCGCCAGGTAGATCCGCAGCACCTCGATGATCTCTGCTGCGGGCAGCGGCGAACCGAGGACGGGAAGCGCTGCCGCCTCTGCCGCGGCGAGCAACTCCTCGGGCGCCGTCAGCCCTTCGCCGATGATCAGGCCGATCGGACCGCCGGCGACGAGCTCGCGGGCGTAGTGCGTGCGGCGGGCTGGCTCGAGCTTGAGGTAGTAGTGGACCTCGGGCTGACCGAGAACGTGCAGCCGGTTCGGATGGATCAGGTTGAGGTGGCCGACAAGGTCCGCGCTGGCGAGTCCGGCGTTTGCGGGCGTATCGAGCGGCTTGTCGACTGACGAGCGGCCTGCCAGCCACTCAAGCTTCAGCGATTCCCGGTTTTCCTCGAACAGCGACTTGAAGGTGGGCATTGCTTCGGTGCGCAGGCGGGCGCAGTCCAGGACGCCGCGAGGCTACGCCGAATGCCGCGAAGCGACCACCCGCCGGGTCAGGCCGCCGGCCGCATTGATTCCCAGGCTGTCAGCGCAGCGTGGACCGCTTCGGCGCTCGGAGCGTCGAGCAGCGACTGGCGGAAGGCCTTGTCGGACAGCATCTGGGCAAGTTCTGACAGCAGGTCCAGGTGCGCCTGGGACGCCTGCTCGGGTACGAGCAGGAAGATCATCAGCGACACGGGCTGTCCGTCCGGCGCGTCGAACGGCACGGGTTCGGACACGCGTACGAACGCGGCGACCGCTTCCTTCAGGCCCTTGATGCGGCCGTGCGGAATTGCGACGCCCTGACCGAGCCCGGTGGATCCCAGTCGTTCGCGCGCGAACAGGCTGTCGAACACCTTCGCGCGGGCAACGCCCTGGTTGTTCTCGAACAGCAACCCGGCCTGCTCGAATGCCCGCTTCTTGCTGGACGCCGGCAGGTCGAGGAGGATGTTGGAGAGGGGCAACAGGCGCGAGATCAGGGTCATGTACGGCGCGCTCTTCCTTGAAGGCTCGCGACGAGCGTAGGCGCGGATCGCGCCCGCGGTCGCGCGGGAAGAAGTGAGATCGGCTTCCTTTTTCCGGCAGTTTCCTGGCCAGTCGGAAACCGAAGGCGCGGATGATACACCCGGGATTCCGCACTGCAGCGAGAGGTCCGACGGAGGGGGCGAGGCGTATGTTGCTCCTCGGCAACGGGGGTGTATTGCAACCCCGCAAGAACCGGGTGGAAACCCGGGCGCAGCGCCCTCACACTCGTCAAATGAACGACATCCAGGTCCACCCGCACTACCGGCTCGTCTCGCGCGCCATCATCGAACTGACGTCCGGCCAGGCCCAATCGCTCGCGACGCTCGCGGGCCGGCTCGGCGTTTCCGAGTTTCACCTGCAGCGCGTTTTCAGCGAGTGGGCCGGGGTCTCGCCCAAGCGCTTCCTGCAGTTCATCTCGAAGGAGCGCGCACTCGCCGCGCTGCGCTCGGAGCGGGATGTTCTCAGCGCGAGCCTCTCGGCCGGCGTGTCGTCGCCCGGGCGCCTGCACGACCTCCTCGTCTCGTGCGAAGGCATCACCCCCGGCGAGGCGCGCGCGCTTGGTGCAGGCGTGCACATCCGTTACGGCGCGCACGAGACCGCGCTCGGCACGGCGTTCGTCGGACTGACCGACCGCGGCGTCTGCCACCTTCGCTTTGTCGAGGGCGCGGCCGATCCGATCGAGGAACTGCGTCGGGAGTGGCCCGCGGCGACGCTCAGCGAGGACCGGCGTGCTGCGAGCGCCCGCCTCGACGAACTCGCCGATCCGCGCGCCCCGATTCGACTGTGGCTCAAGGGGACGAACTTCCAGATCAAGGTCTGGGAGGCTCTGCTGCGCGTGCGGGAAGGCGAACTCGTGTCGTACGGCCATCTTGCCGCTGCGCTCGGAATGCCGAAGGCAACGCGCGCCGTGGCATCGGCCGTCGCGGCCAATCCAGTCGCGTGGCTCGTGCCATGTCATCGCGTGATCCGGTCCAGCGGCGTGCTGGGTCAGTATCGCTGGGGGAGCGAGAGGAAGGCCGCGCTGATCGGCTGGGAGGCAGCGCGGCACCGGTCGGCTGCTTGAGATGAGGCCCTACTGGGACTGCTGGGCCGCCTGCTGGCGCTTCAGCGTGTCGGACTGGTGGTTCTTGACACGGTCCTTGTGGCGCAGCACCTGGCGATCGAGCTTGTCGACAAGCGTGTCGATCGCGGCGTACATGTCGTCCTCGACCGATTCCACATGGATGTTGTTGCCACGAAGTCGCAGCGTGATTTCCGCGCGCTGCCGGACCTTCTCGACGGTGAGCTGCACGGTCGCGTCGATCACCTGATCGAAGTGACGCTCGATCCGCTCCAGCTTGCCCGACACGTAATCGCGCAGCGCCGGCGTTACTTCAATGTGATTCCCGTGAATCAGCAGGTTCATGCAACCCCCTTCGCATAAGGTCTGGGCGCCCCCCCGCACGGGGGGCGCCGGATTACAACGACTTGCGCTGGGCCACCGCGGGGATCTTCATCGCTTCGCGGTACTTGGCGACGGTTCGCCGCGCGACCACGATGCCCTGTTCCCCCAGCAGCTCCGCGAGCTTGCTGTCTGAGAGTGGATTACGAGTGTCTTCGGCTCCTATCAGTTGCTTGATCAGGGCGCGGATCGCCGTGGAGGACGCCGATCCGCCGGCTTCGGTGGCCACGTGGCTGCCGAAGAAGAACTTGAGCTCGAACACTCCCGAGGGCGTGGCCATGTACTTGTTCGCGGTCACCCGCGAGATGGTCGACTCGTGCAGCCCGACGGTATCGGCGATTTCGCGCAGCACCAGGGGCCGCATCGCGATTTCGCCGTGCGTGAAGAAGTTGTGCTGGCGGTCGACGATGGCCTGCGAGACGCGCAGGATCGTGTCGAAGCGCTGCTGGATGTTGCGGATGAGCCAGCGCGCCTCCTGCACGCGCGTGGTCCACTGGGCCCGGTCCGTTCCTTCCGAGCTGCGAGCACTCCGATCGCGCTTCAGGATGTCCGCATACGCCTGGTTGACGCGCAGGCGGGGCATCACATCGGGATTGAGGACGGCGGTCCAACGGTTCTTCACCTTGCGCACGAAGACGTCGGGGACGACGTAGTCGGCGTGTGCGTCACCAAAGGCTACACCGGGACGCGGCTGCAATGTGCGAATCAATTGGTGCGCCGCACGCAAATCGTCGTCGGCGCACCCGAGCGCCTTGCGGAGCTTGTGGAAATCCCTCGCCGCCAGCAGAGGCAAGTGCTCGCTCACGATGGCGCGCGCCAGCGTCACGATGGGCTTCGGAACCGGCGTGGTCCGGGCAAGGGCGGTCAACTGCAGACTGAGGCATTCGCCGGCGTCGCGGGCGGCGACCCCGGGGGGGTCGAAGCTCTGCAGCAATCGCAACGCGGTCTGCAGTTCTTCGAGTTCGACCTCCGCCTCGGGCGGGCAGATCGAGAGGATTTCGTCCAGTGGCTGGTGCAGGTAGCCGTCATCGTCCAGGGCGTCGATCAGCAATTCGACCAGCACGCGGTCACGCGGCGAGGCCTGGGTGCAGGACACCTGGGCCAGCAGGTGGTCCTTCAGCGAGGTCGTCGTGCCGGCCCAATCGCGCGGGCTGTCGTCGTCGTCGCCGCGGTCGCCGCGCGATCCCCACTCGAGCGCCGTGTCAGATGCCGCGTCTGCGCCCGACTCGGGCGCATCGGACACCGGGCCGTCACCCGTCGGCGCCTCGCTGGCCGGTGCCGGGGCGTCGTTGCCCGCGATCGAGCCGTCCGGCTTCACCCGCACGGCGAGCGCCAGCGGATCGTCGTCGCGTTCCAGCAGCGGGTTTTCCGCGATGGCCTGCTCGATCTCCTGGTTCAGCTCGAGCGTCGAGAGTTGCAGCAATCGGATCGACTGCTGCAACTGAGGCGTCAGCGCCAGATGCTGCGACAGGCGTAGCGAAAGGGCGGGCTTCATGCGCGTCGGGGCGGGAGGAATGTCCCGTGACGCGTGTCAACGTCGGTCGACGAGCGCGCTACGGAAGGGGACTCCGGGGGCACGCTGCCGGCCGTGCACGCGCGCCTCCACCGCGACCCGGGCAATGCGGGTCGGTGCGGGGCACGGGCCGAGCGAAGTCGGTGGGACATCATCCGCGTGGACAGACTTTCAACCTGCATTGGGGCTTGCCGTCCGGTTACATCCGGAAGTGCTCGCCGAGATAGACGCGGCGGACCGTCTCGTTTCCGACGATCTCCTCCGGCCGCCCGGCGGCGAGTACGACGCCCTCGTTGATGATGTACGCGTGGTCGCAGATGCCGAGCGTCTCGCGGACATTGTGGTCCGTGATCAGCACGCCGATTCCCCGCTCCTTCAGGAAGCGCACGATGCGCTGGATCTCCAGGACGGCGATCGGGTCCACCCCGGCGAATGGCTCGTCGAGCAGGATGAAGCGCGGACGCGCGGCCAGCGCGCGCGCGATCTCGACCCGTCGGCGTTCCCCGCCCGACAGCGACAACGCCGGGTTGGTCCTCAGGTGCGCGATCTGCAGATCGTCCAGCAGTCCATCGAGGCGCTGCGCGATCTGCGCGCGAGGCAGGGGACGACCCTGCTCGTCAACCTGCAGCTCGAGCACCGCGCGGATGTTCTCTTCCACCGTGAGTTTCCGGAACACCGACGCTTCCTGCGGCAGGTACGACAGGCCCATGCGGGCGCGCCGGTGGATCGGCAGGTGGGCGATCGAAGTTCCGTTCAGGACGATGCTGCCCGCGTCCAGGGGCACCAGACCGACGACCATGTAGAAGCACGTCGTCTTGCCCGCTCCGTTGGGCCCGAGCAGTCCGACGACCTCCCCGCTCTGCACGGTGAGTGAGACGTCCTTGACCACCGTGCGGCTGCCGTAGCGCTTCTGCAGGTTCTCGACCTGCAGTGTGTTGCCGGGTGCCGTCGGCGCTGGCGTACCGGCGATGGGCTGGGCGAGCGTGTCCATGTCAGTCACGGCGCGGGTTGCCGAGTTCCTGCGACGGGGTCAGCGGTGCCGGGGTGCCGGACGGCGCCGGAGTCGTACGCGCCCCGATGGTGCCGCGCACACGACCGTCGCCGCCCGCGGACTCGGCCGGGCTGCCACCGCTCACGAAATACCTGGAGTTGCGCTGGTCGTAGGTGATCGAGTCCCCGCGCAGTTCATCGCGTTGCACGTCGTTCTCGAGCAGGCGTACCCGCGCGCGCGTGATCAGCTTGACCGTGTCGGCCTTCTCGTCGTACTCGATTCGTTCGGCATGGCCCTCGATGTATTCCTCCGCGCCCGGCCTGGTCGCATCGCGCCGCTGGCGGAACGTGGCCAGCTTGCCGGTCGCCGCTTCGACGATCCCGTACTGATAGCCCTCGGGATCCTTGCGGATCTGCACGCGCTCGCCCGTCATGCGCAGCGTGCCCTTGACGAGGACGACTTCGCCGACCAGCACGCAGACCTGCTTCAGGTCGTCGCACTCGCCCCGGTTGGCCTCGTAGTTCAACGGCTTGTCGCGATCCGCGCGCTCCGCGAGCGCGGGCGGTCCCAGCGCGGCGAGGGCCACTGCCAGTGCGAGCAACGGTGCCTTCGTCATTTGGCCCCCTGGGTCCGGGCAGGCGCAATCGTTCCCCTCACCTGCGAGTGGAACCTGACCACGCGCTTGATGTTGTCGTAGTCCATGCCGACAGACTTCACGACGGAACCGTCGCGGTTCATTTCCACCGCGACATCCGTCGAGTATTGCTCGTGGTCGGGCAGGGCCACCAGTTTCTCGGTCGTCAGGCGCAATGGCGCTTCGCCGCCGGCGCCCGCGTCCCGCGTGACGACGACGGAACCGGTGAGCAGCACGCGCTCTCCGCTGCCTTCGACCAGCGCGTGCTGGGCCCGCGTTTCGAGCTGGGGCTGGTCCGGACGCAGGCTGACGTAGCGGGGTCGTTCCAGTTCGGCGCGGTCGTCGGCGGCGTAGTGCGCCATCCGCTCCGCGAAGAGCCTGTTGGTCGCGCGGCCTGCTGCATCGAACTGCGTCAGCGTGACGCCGTCGACGATGAAGTCCGGACCTTCGCGCGATACCGGGCTCGCGAGCGACCCGTAGCGCCCCGCCTGGGAGTACCAGTAGCTGGCCGCCGCCAGCGCGGCGAGCAGCAGGATCGCGATGATGGCGGTGATCCGGTCACGCATGACGTTTCCCCGCCGGGCAGCTCCGATCGTCGCAGAGCGCCCGCTCAGCTTCCGCTGACGCGCCATCGCCCGGGGCGCCGCGCCCGCGGCGCGGCTGCGACGGCAGTGGCGAGATCGGTATCCGCCTCATCCGCGCGTCATCCCCGCGAAATCGATCCGCTTGGCGCGCAGGATGAATTCGGCCAGGGCGCGCACGGCGCCGCGGCCTCCCGGCTCCGGAGTGATCCAGTGCGCGGCGGCCTTGACCTCGTCGCGCGCGTCCGCCACCGTCGCGGCGAGTCCGGCGCGAGCCAGCACCGGGAGATCCGGCAGGTCGTCGCCGATGTAGCCGGCGCGCTCGTCCGGCACCGCTGCGTCCGCGAGCAGCTCGGTCCATCCCAGCGCCTTGTCGCCCCGTCCCTGCAGCACCCTGCGGATGCCAAGTTCGCGTGCGCGCGCGGCGACGATCTCGGACGAGCGGGCCGACAGGATGGCGACGTCGACGCCGTGGCCCAGCAGCATCTTGATGCCGTGGCCATCGCGCACGTCGAACACCTTGAGCGCCTCCCCGTGCGGTCCGTAGTACAGGCGTCCGTCGGTGAGGACGCCGTCGACGTCTATCGCCACGAGGCTGATACGGGCCGCGCGCTGCTCCGGCGTCATCAGATCACCTTGGCGGCCATCAGGTCGTGCATGTGCAGGGCGCCCACGAGCATGCCGTCCGCGTCGAGCACCAGCAGCTGGTTCTTCTTGCGCTGGTCCATCAGCTGTGCCGCCTCCGCGGCGAGCACGTCCGGCGCGATCGTGAGCGGTTGGCGCGTCATCACGTCGGCGAGGCGCACGTCGCGCACGTCGCCCGAGCGTTCCAGCAGCCGTCGCAGGTCGCCGTCGGTGAAGATGCCCTGCAGGCGCCCGGCGGCGTCGACCACGGCCGTCATGCCGATCTGCTTGCGGGAGATCTCGTGCAATGCGTCGATCATCGACGTGTCGAGCGTGACGCGCGGGATGCGGTCGCCGGTGCGCATCACGTCGCGCACGTAGGTCAGCAGCCGGCGTCCGAGCGCACCGGCGGGGTGCGAGCGCGCGAAGTCATCGGGCCCGAACCCGCGCGCGTCGAGGCACGCCACGGCGAGGGCGTCGCCGAGTGCCAGCATCGCGGTCGTCGAGGACGTGGGCGCAAGGTTGAGGGGGCAGGCCTCCTTGTCGACATGCACGTCGAGGTGCACGTCTGCCAGCCGCGCCAGCGAGGACGCCGGATTTCCCGTCATTGCGACCAGCGGCGTGCCTTCCCGCTTGGCGACCGGCAACATCGTGAGCAGTTCGCCACCTTCGCCGGAATACGACAACGCGACCAGGACGTCGGCGCGCGTGATCATTCCGAGATCGCCGTGCATCGCCTCCGCGGCGTGCACGAACAGCGCCGGCGTCCCGGTGGATGCCAGCGTGGCCGCGATCTTGCGCGCGATGTGGCCGCTCTTGCCGATGCCGCTCACGACCACCCGTCCCCGGCAGTCGAGGACCAGGTCGACGGCCCGCGTGAACTGTCCATCGAGCCGTTGCGCCAGGCCTTCCACCGCCCCCGCCTCCGTCCGCAGCACGGTGCGCGCGAGTTCCAGCGCGCGCGCATGCCGGGACGAGACCTTTTGGGGTGTTGGCATGGAATTCGAGTGTTCGTTCGACGGCGCCGACCACCACGGACGGCGTGCGGCGATAATACACCTGCACACTGTCCTGGCACGGGTTTTGCTCTCGGGCGCCGCCTACGTTCTGATGTCCTCCGGACTCGAAGTCACTCTGTTGCTGCTCGCTGCCGTGGTGGTGGGCGTCGTCGCATTCCGGCTGCTGCAGCTGCCGCCGCTGCTCGGCTACCTGGCGGTGGGCATCGCGATCGGGCCGCACGCCTTCGGTCTGGTGCCAGACACGAAGGACACCCGCTATCTCGCCGAGTTCGGCGTCGTGTTCCTGATGTTCTCCATCGGCCTCGAGTTCTCCCTGACCCGGCTGCGGTCGATGCGCAGGCTCGTGCTCGGTCTTGGTGGAGCACAGGTGGGCCTCACCATACTGCTGACATTTGGCGCAGGCTGGTTCAGCGGCAGCTACTTCGGCATCGGGCTCGCAGGTGCGTTTGCGCTTGGCGGCGCCCTGGCGATGTCTTCCACCGCGATTGTCATGAAGATGCTCGCCGAGCGCGTTCAACTCGACACCGAGCATGGCAAGCGCATCGTCGGCGTGCTGCTGTTCCAGGACCTGGCGGTCGTGCCACTGCTGGTCATCGTTCCCGCGCTCGGCAGCGGCGGCACCGACCTCGCCTGGACGCTCAGCGTGGCGATGGCGAAGGCCGCGGTGCTGCTGACGGTGCTCCTCGTCGGAGGACGGCGAGTGGTGCGCTGGTGGTTCCACACGGTCGCGCAGCGCAAGTCGCACGAACTGTTCACGCTGAACATGCTGCTCGTGACGCTCGGGCTGGCGTGGATGACCGAGGAGGCCGGGCTGTCGCTTGCGCTCGGGGCCTTCGTCGCCGGCATGCTGATTTCGGAAACCGAGTTCCGGCACCAGGTGGAAGAGGACATCAAGCCGTTCCGCGACGTCCTGCTCGGACTGTTCTTCGTCACGATCGGCATGCTGCTCAACGTCAGGATCGTGGTCGACAATTTCGGATGGGTGATGCTTGCCCTCATCGGGCCGGTCGGCTTCAAGTTCGGCCTCATCGTGCTGCTGGTGCGGGTGTTCGGCGCCACGCCAGGCACGGCCATCCGGTCGGGCCTGGCACTGGCGACCGCCGGCGAGTTCGGTTTCGTGCTGCTGGGCCAGGCTGGTCTGCACGGTCTGCTCGAGCCGCTGGTCATGCAGATCGTCCTGGCGTCGATGCTGCTGTCGATGCTGGCGGCGCCGCTGCTGCTGCAGCACAGCGACAAGATCGCGATGCGCCTGTCCTCCAGCGAATGGCTGCACAAGTCGCTGGAGATCGCGCAGATCGCCCAGACCTCGATCGCGGTCGACAAGCATGTCGTGATCTGCGGGTTCGGGCGCAGCGGCCAGCATCTGGGCAAGATGCTGGAACAGGAGGGCATCACCTACGTCGCGCTCGACGTCGATCCCGACCTCGTGCGGCAGGCCGCCGCCGCCGGCGAATCCGTGGTCTACGGGGACGCGGCGCGGCGCGAGACGCTCGTGGCGGCCGGCATCAGCCGCGCGTCGGCGCTGGCGATCACCTATGCCGACACGCCGTCGTCGCTGAAGATCCTTCACCATGTGCGCGAGCTCAAGCCGGACATCGCGGTGATCGTGCGAACGCAGGACGATCATGACCTCGAGAGGCTGCTCGCGGCCGGCGCGACCGAAGTCGTGCCCGAAGTGCTCGAAGGAAGCCTGATGCTCGGATCGCACGCGCTCGTGCTGCTCGGCATCCCGCTGTCGCGGGTCGTGAAGCGAGTCCGCGAGGCGCGCGACCAGCGCTATCAGTTGCTGCGTGGCTACTTCCACAGCATGGGGGAGGACGATGATGTCGAGGAGGAGGCCCACGAGCGCCTGCACTCGGTCCTGCTGCACCCAGGGGCGCCCGCCATCAGCGTGACGCTGGGCGAACTCGGGCTGAAATCTTTCGGCGCCGACGTGACGGCCATCCGACGACGCGGAATCCGCGGTGCGGACCCGAGTCCCGAGATGCGGTTGCAGGCCGGCGACGTCGTGGTGCTGCGCGGCGTGCCGGAGGCGCTGGAGCGCGCCGAACGACGTCTGCTGGAGGCGTAGCGGTCAATGGAACGCCGTCGATTGCTGCTCGGGGCTGTCTGCGCGGCCATCGCACAGGGAGCGCGCGCGGAGCGGGATCAGTTGTGGTCGGCCCTGCAGGCGGGGGGTATTGCCGTGCTGCTGCGTCATGCACAGACCGAACCGGGGACGGGAGATCCTCCCGGATTCCGGCTCGGGGATTGCGCCACCCAGCGCAACCTGTCGGAGGAGGGCAGGCGCCAGTCGGCACGCATCGGGGAGGCGCTGGCGGCGCGCGGCGTGCGGGTGCAGCAGGTCCTGTCGAGCGAGTGGTGTCGCTGCCTCGACACGGCGCGGCTCGCGTTCCCCCGCGTCGGCGTCGAACGCTTCGCTGCGCTCAATTCATTCTTCGACGACCGGTCGACCGAGCCCGCCCAGACGCGAGCGGCGCTCGCACGCATCCTCGCGATCGAGCCTCCCGCCAACGTGGTGTTCGTCACTCATCACGTCAACATCGCCGCGTTGACGGGGACTGCCGTTGGCGCCGGTGAGGCCGTGCTGGTCAGGCCATTGCGCGGGAAGCTGCAGGTCGTCGGGAGGCTCGCGCTCTGATCGCCGGCCGGCCGTGGGACGCCGTGCCGGACCGGAGGGCGAACTAGGCGCTGCGCCGCTTCTTCCCTTTCTGGCGGAGCAGTACCGGTGCCAGGTAGCGTCCGGTGTGGCTCTCCGGGTTGGAGGCGACCGCTTCCGGCGCCCCGGTTGCGATGATGCGGCCGCCACCGTCGCCGCCTTCCGGCCCGAGGTCGACGATCCAGTCCGCGGTCTTCACGACGTCCAGGTTGTGCTCGATCACGACGACCGTGTTGCCGGCGTCGCGCAACTGGTGCAGAACCTTCAGCAGCAGCGCGATGTCATGGAAGTGCAGCCCCGTGGTGGGCTCATCCAGGATGTAGAGCGTGCGGCCGGTGTCGCGCTTGGACAGTTCGAGCGACAGCTTGACCCGCTGGGCTTCGCCACCGGACAGCGTCGTGGCACTCTGGCCCAGCCGTACGTAGCCGAGTCCGACATCGAGCAGAGTCTGCAGCTTGCGGGCGATGGTCGGCACCGCATTGAAGAACGCATGCGCGTCCTCGACGGTCATGTCGAGGACTTCCGCGATGCTCCGGCCCTTGTAGTGCACCTCCAGGGTCTCGCGGTTGTAGCGCTTGCCGTGGCAGGAATCGCAAGGGACGTATACGTCGGGGAGGAAATGCATCTCCACCTTCAGCACGCCGTCGCCCTGGCAGCTCTCGCAGCGGCCACCCTTCACGTTGAACGAGAACCGGCCCGCTTCGTAACCGCGTTCGCGTGCGGTCGGCGTTTCGGCGAACAGCTCGCGGATCGGCGTGAACAGCCCCGTGTAGGTGGCCGGGTTGGAGCGGGGGGTGCGGCCGATCGGACTCTGATCGACGCTGATCACCTTGTCGAAGTGTTCCAGCCCCTCGATCGAGGAGTACGGCGCGGGTTCCGCCGACGAACCGTACAGGTGCCGCGCGACGGCCGTGTACAGCGTGTCGTTGATCAGGGTCGACTTGCCCGACCCGGATACGCCGGTGATGCAGGTGAGCAGTCCGACCGGCAGGTCGAGCGCGACGTCCTTGAGGTTGTTGCCGTGCGCGCCGACGACTTTCAGCCAGTGGGTGAAAGGCGGCGTGCGGTCGTCGGGGATCTCGATCTGTCGCCGGCCCGACAGATACTGCGCCGTCAGGGAACGCTCGCTGCTCAGCACCACATCGAGGGTCCCGCTGGCGATGACCTCGCCACCGTGGACGCCGGCCCCGAGACCCATGTCGACCACGTGATCCGCCGCCCGGATCGCGTCCTCGTCGTGTTCGACCACGATCACCGTGTTGCCGAGATCGCGCAGGTGCTTCAGCGTGCCGATCAGCCGGTCGTTGTCGCGCTGGTGCAGGCCGATCGAGGGCTCATCGAGCACGTACATCACGCCGGTCAGTCCCGAGCCGATCTGCGATGCCAGCCTGATGCGCTGCGATTCGCCGCCCGAAAGCGTTTCGGCGGAGCGGTCGAGCGACAGGTAATCGAGGCCGACGTTGACGAGGAAGCGCAGCCGCGCGCCGATCTCCTTGACGATCTTGTCGGCGATTTCCTTCTTCGCCCCCGTGAACCGCAGGCGCTCGAAGTAGGCGCTGGCATCCCGCAGCGGCGCCGCGGCGACCTGGTAGATCGCCCGGCGATCCTCGCCCTCGCCAACGAAGACGTTGCGCGCCTCGCTCCTCAGGCGGCTCCCCTCGCAGGCGGGACAGGCGCGCTGGCTGCGCAACTTGGTGAGTTCCTCGCGGACCACGAGGGAATCGGTCTCGCGGAAGCGCCGCTCGAGATTCGGCACCACGCCCTCGAATGGATGCTTGCGCAGCATCTTCTTGCCACGTTCGTTGGCATAGGTGAACGACACCTCGTCGGAACCGGAGCCGAACAGGATCACGCGTCGGGCGGGCTCGGGCAGTTCCTCGACCGGCAGGTCGATGTCGAAGCCGTAGTGCTGCGCGACGGCCACCAGCATCTGGTAGTAGTACTGGTTGCGCGCGTCCCAGCCCTTGATGGCGCCGCTCGCCAGCGACAGCTCCGGGTGCGCGATGACGCGCTTTTCGTCGAAGTACTCGACGCTGCCGATGCCGTCGCACGCGGTGCAGGCGCCCATCGGGTTGTTGAACGAGAACAGGCGTGGTTCGAGTTCGGAGAGCGAGTAGCTGCACACCGGGCAGGCGAAGCGGCTCGAAAACAGCGTCTCCTGCCCGTTGTCGAGGTCGAGCAGCAAGGCGCGCCCGTCGGCGAGTCGTAGCGACGTCTCGAAGGATTCGGCGAGGCGCTGCTTCGCGTCGGCGCGTACCTTGAGCCGGTCGACGACGACGTCCAGCGAGTGCTTTTCCGTCTTCTTCAGTGGCGGCAGATCGTCGACCTCGACGACGGCACCGTCGATGCGGAACCGGACGAACCCCTGCGTCTGCATGTCGTCGAAGAATTCGACGAACTCGCCCTTGCGCTCGCGCACGACGGGCGCCAGGACCATGACCCGCGTGTCCTCGGGCAGCGCGAGCGTCGAGTCCACCATCTGCGAGACGCTTTGCGCCTGCAGCGGCAGGCCGTGCTCCGGGCAATGGGGCGTGCCGACGCGCGCGAACAGCAGGCGCAGGTAATCGTGGATTTCCGTGACCGTGCCCACCGTGGAGCGCGGATTGTGCGAGGCTGCCTTCTGCTCGATCGAGATGGCGGGGCTCAGCCCCTCGATCAGGTCGACGTCGGGCTTCTCCATCAGCTGCAGGAATTGCCTGGCGTAGGACGACAGCGACTCGACGTAGCGGCGCTGGCCCTCCGCATACAGGGTGTCGAAGGCCAGCGACGACTTGCCCGATCCGGACAGGCCGGTAATGACGATCAGCCGGTGGCGCGGCAGGTCGAGGTCGATGTTCTTGAGGTTGTGCGTGCGTGCGCCGCGGATGCGAATCTCGTCCATCGTGCTGCGGGCCGCCGGGCGCTCACACCGGCGGATGCTCGGCTCCAAAAGGGCAACTTGGTACTATAGCGACAATCTGCAACGCGTCCTGCACTCGGACTTCCCGGCCGAGATTGCCCTCCCGGAACCGTCCGGGACCCGCAGCCCCCGAACTCCTCGCATGTCGTCACAGTCCCCGTCGCGCATGTCTGCCCAGGAAGTGCGCACCAGCGCTTCCCTTGCGTCGATCTTCGCGCTGAGGATGCTCGGCCTGTTCCTCATACTGCCGGTGTTTGCCGTGCACGCGCACTCGATGCCTGGCGGTGACAAGCCGGCGTTGGTCGGCCTTGCGCTCGGCATCTACGGCCTGACGCAGGGGATCCTGCAGATCCCTTTCGGCGCCGCCAGCGACCGCTGGGGCCGGAAGCCCGTGATCGTCGCCGGACTGCTGATGTTCGCGGCCGGCAGCTTCCTCGCGGCCGCCGCCGACGACATCGTATGGACCATCGTCGGGCGGGCGGTGCAGGGGGCGGGCGCGATCTCTGCAGCCGTGACCGCGTTCATCGCCGACGCCACGCGTGAGGAACACCGGACCAAGGCAATGGCGCTGGTCGGCGCTTCGATTGGCCTGACTTTCGCGCTGTCGCTCGTCGGGGCGCCCCTGCTGTACTCCGCAATCGGGATGGGCGGTCTGTTCGCGCTGACCGGCGTCCTCGCCCTGATCGCCATCGCGGTCGTCATGTGGGTCGTGCCGAGGGCCCCCGCTCGCATCCAGCACGAGGAAGCGGCCTCCGGATGGCGGGTGGCGCTCGACCCGCAGCTGCTGAGGCTGAACTTCGGGATCTTCGCCCTGCATGCGGTGCAGATGGCGATGTTCGTCGTGCTTCCTGTGCTGCTGGTGGAGCGCGGCCACCTGCCGCTGCCGCACCACTGGTGGGTCTACCTCCCGGTCGTGCTGGTGTCGTTCGGGCTGATGATGCCGCCCATCATCGCGGCCGAACGCAGGTCCCGGATGCGCACGTTGTTCCTCGGGGCGGTCGGCCTGTTGCTGGTGGTCCAGGTCGGGCTGATGGCCTACGCGCCGGACCTTACGTGGCTTGCGGGCTGGCTGCTGCTCTTCTTCGTTGGATTCAACATCCTGGAGGCCAGTCTTCCGTCCCTGGTGTCGCGGGTGGCCCCCGCATCCTCCAAGGGGCTGGCGCTCGGCATCTACAATACGACGCAGTCCGTTGGCCTCTTTGTCGGCGGCGCCCTGGGGGGCGTCATCGCGTCACGATGGGGTGCGCACGGCGTGTTCGTATGCTCGGCGGCGGTGATGGCCGTTTGGTGGGTCGTTGCCTTGGGCATGCGCGAAGTCCCGAAACGTTCAAGCGGCCAGCCGGTGCCGATCTGAAGAGGAGAACACATGGCATCCGTGAATAAAGTCATCCTGATTGGCAACCTGGGCCGCGACCCGGAAACCCGCTACACGGCTGATGGCGCGGCCATCACCAACATCACGATCGCGACGTCTGACCGCTGGAAGGACAAGGCGAGCGGCGAGATGAAGGAGTCGACGGAGTGGCATCGGGTGGCCTTCTTCGGGCGGCTTGCCGAGATCGCCGGCGAATACCTCAAGAAGGGCCGCCCGGTCTATGTCGAGGGCCGCCTGCGAACGCGCAAGTGGCAGGACAAGGACGGACAGGACCGCTACACCACGGAAATCGTCGCGGAGAACATGCAGATGCTCGGCTCCAGGGAAGGAATGGGCGGAGGCGCTCCGGACTTCGATGGCGGCGGCGACGAGCCGCGCGCCGCCCCGCGGGCGCCGGCCGGCAAGCCGGCCTCCGGCGCGAAGCCGGCGTCCTCGATGGCCGACCTTGACGACGACATCCCCTTCTGAGCGGCGGATGGGGTCCCTGATCCTGCTTGGGCGGCGGGCCTGCTCGAGGCCGCGCCTCGATCGATCGGATAAGGACATCCCGGCGCGCGGACGAACCGGACCATGACAGCGATCACCCACGCACATTCGGGTTCGCCGACCGTTTACCTCATCGAGGACGATCCGGACCTGCGCGAGTCGCTCGCCGCGCTTCTCGAACTCAGCGGCTTCACGCCGCGGGGTTTCGCCAGCGCCGAAGACTTTCTGGCGACCGGCATGAACGATCGGCCAGCCTGTGCCGTCGTCGATCTCCGGCTCCCTGGCATGAGCGGGCTCGACCTGCAGCAGAAGCTGCACGACGAGCAACCGTCCCTGCCGGTGATCCTGGTGACGGGCCATGGCGACGTCGCCACGGCCCGCGCCGCCCTGCGCACCGGCGCGCTCGACTTCCTCGAGAAACCCGTTCAGCCCAAGGAACTGATCGACGCCGTGACCATCGCGCTCGAGAGTGACGCCCAGGCGCTGGAGCGCACGCGCGAGCATGAGCAGATGCGCGAGCGTCTTGCCCGACTGACTCCGCGCGAGCTGGAGGTGTACCAGCGCATCACGGACGGACTGCACAATCGCGAAATCGCAGCCGAGCTCGGGATCAGCCCGCGCACTGTCGAGGTCCATCGCGCGCGCCTGATGGACAAGCTCAACGCACGGCGGATCGCCGATCTGTTCCGCTTGCGGATGGCGCTCGATGGCGGGGCCGACATCGCGGCGCCTGCGCGTCCCGAGTGACCCTACGCACTACCCCGTAATTCC
>JAOUJD010000200.1 GCA_029883565.1 Burkholderiaceae bacterium | reverse complement strand
CGTCGACGCCGATGCGGGCCGAGGCCTCGCGCACCAGCTTCGCCCTCTGCAGGTGGTCCTCCGCGGTTCCGTGCGAGAAGTTGAAACGGACCACGTCGACGCCAGCGGCGAGCATGCGCTCGAGGACCAGCGGATCGCTGGAAGCGGGTCCGAGCGTGGCAACGATCTTGGTGCTGCGTGGCATGGCGGGGTCACTTCACTCGCGCGCGTACGAGATCGACCTCGTACGTCGTCAGTTCGATCGGGTTGCCGTCGCGGTCGTTGAAATACAGCGACAGCGACAGCGCATGGTCCTGCAGGTGCGGCGCCGACGGCCGGCGCCGCTTGTCGAACAGCGGCAGCTGCGCCGACCGCTTGTGGAACGTCACGAACGAAGGACCGTCGACGCGCAGCGCCACGGTCGTGGCCTTGCCTGCCCGCTTGCTGTCCTCGAACAGTGCCAGGTGGGTCAGGCCGTCGCCGGCCGTCAGCGTCAGCGGCCCGCCGAGCTCGCGCGCCCAGCTGCCGAAACGGGCGTCCCTGCGGAAGCCCAGCACCGAGCCGTACCAGCGGGCGGCCTCGGCGCGATCACGCACATAGACGTGCACGTGATCGAGTCCCGCGACACGAAAGCGGCTCATGCCGCGCGCTGCTGCAGGATGTCGATCGCCGGCAGCACCTTGCCCTCGAGGAACTCGAGGAACGCTCCGCCGCCGGTCGAGATGTAGCTCACGCGATCACCGATCCCGTACTTGGCGATGGCCGCCAGCGTGTCGCCGCCGCCGGCGATCGAGAACGCGCCATTCGCCGTCGCCTCCGCCACCGCGAGCGCGAGCTGGTGCGTGCCATCGGCGAACGCGTCGAACTCGAACACGCCGACCGGTCCGTTCCAGATGATCGTGCCGGCCGAGCGAACGATGTGACCGAGGGCGAGCGCGCTCGAGGGGCCGATGTCGAGGATCATCTCGTCGGCCTGCACGTTGTCCGCGCGTCGCACCGTTGCCGGCGCGGTGGGCGAGAACTCCTTGGCGACGACCACGTCCATCGGCAGTGGCAGCGTCGAGCCCTTGGCGGACAGCGTGGCGAGCACTTTCTTGCACTCCGGCACGAGATCGGGCTCGGCCAGCGACTTGCCGATCGGGAAACCCTCGGCCAGCAGGAAAGTGTTGGCAATGCCGCCGCCGACGACGAGCTGGTCGACCTTCTGCGCCAGGTTGTTCAGGATCGTGAGCTTGGTCGACACCTTCGATCCGGCCACGATCGCCACCAGCGGCCGCTTCGGATTGCCGAGCGCACGCGACAGTGCGTCGATCTCGGCCGCCATCAGCGGACCGGCGCAGGCGATCGGAGCATATTTGGCGATGCCGTGCGTGGTCGCCTCGGCCCGGTGCGCAGTGCCGAACGCGTCGTTGACGTAGATGTCGGCCAGCCTCGCCATCTTCCGCGCCAGCTCATCCGAGTTCTTCTTCTCGCCCTTGTTGACGCGGCAGTTCTCGAGCAGGACCACCTGCCCCGGCTGCACCTGCACGCCGTCGACCCAGTTGGACACGAGCGGCACCGGCCGGCCGAGCAGTTCGCCGAGGCGTTTGGCCACCGGCGCGAGGGAGTCTTCCGGCCTGAACTCGCCTTCCGTCGGGCGTCCGAGGTGCGACGTCACCATCACGGCGGCGCCGGCATCGAGCGCCGTGCGGATCGCGGGCACCGAGGCACGGATGCGTGTGTCCTCGGTGATGTTGCCGGCGTCGTCCTGCGGCACGTTGAGGTCGGAACGGATGAAGACACGGCGGCCGGCAAGCTGGCCGCTGCTGGCCAGTTGATCAAGGGTATGAACGCGCATGAGAGGCGGGAAAGTTCGTGGAGACCGCGCATTGCGCGCGGCGAGACGGGAGTTAGGCATTATACGAGCCGCCCCCGACTGGATCGCCCATGCGCGCCCTCGAAGTGTCAGCTCCTGAACGCGTCGCGCTCGTCCTTGCGCTGACGCTGCTGGCGCTGCACGCCGTGGCACCCGCCGACGCGCTCGAGTACCGGCGCGTCGCGCTCTCGTCCGAGCCCTGGCGCGTGCTGACCGGGCACCTCGTCCACATCAACTGGCCACACGCGCTGATCAACGCGGCCGCGCTGTGGGCCGTGGCGCGGCTCTACGCGCCCGACCTTGGCCCGTGGCGCCAGGCGATCGCGCTGGCGCTGTCGGCCCTCGCGATCAGCGCCGCGCTCGCATGGCTGCTGCCGTCGATCGAGTGGTACAGGGGCCTGTCTGGCGCCCTGCACGGCCTGTTCTTCGCAGGGGCGGCGAAGTGGCTGCTGGCGGAACGGCCGCGTACCCTGCGGCGGCTGTGGCTGCCGGCGGTCCTCTTTGTTGGCGGCTGGATCAAGGTGGCGCTGGAACAGCCCGGCGGCGCCGCCACGCCGCAGTCCGACTGGCTGGGCGCGGCGGTCGTCCCGCAGGCGCACCTGGTCGGCGCGCTCTGCGGAACCTTGATGGGAGCGCTATTTGCGGCGATGGATGTGCGCCGCCAGCGCCAGCGCGGCAAGCAGTAGCCACTGTCCGAACGGCAGAGCGCCACCGCCGCCGCCGCCGCCAACCGGAGGCGGCACACCGCCCGAAACCACGGTCAGCGTCGCGGAACTGCTCGTCGAGGTTCCGCTCGCGTTGGTGACCGCGACAGAGAACTGCGCTCCGCTGTCGGCAGCGGTGGCTGGCGGGGTCGTGTAAGTGAACGACGTTGCGCCGCCGATCGCGACGCCGTTGCGGCGCCACTGGTAGCTCAGCGGAGCCGCCCCGGTCACCTGCACGCCGAACGTCGCCGCTTGGCCCTCGTCTACCGTGACGCTGGCGGGTGCCGACAGGATGACCGGTGGACCAACGCCCGGCAGCAGCGTGATCGCTACGCTGCCCTGGGTCGAGCTGACTCCATCGCTCGCCTGGAAGACAAGCTGGTACGTCCCCGCCGCGGCGCCCATCGTGTTCCAGGAGAACTGGCCGGTCGGCGACAGCGAGGCGCCGGCAGGCAGCGACGAGGCGAAGAACGAAACCGCATCGCCGTCGGGGTCAGTGGCCGTCACCGTGAACGACACGGTCTGGCCGACC
This sequence comes from Burkholderiaceae bacterium, assembly GCA_029883565.1. Classification (GTDB taxonomy): domain Bacteria; phylum Pseudomonadota; class Gammaproteobacteria; order Burkholderiales; family Burkholderiaceae_F; genus JAOUJD01. The sequence goes on along the minus strand of JAOUJD010000200.1, from coordinate 2,465 downwards.
GTCGCCGTCCGGCCAGGCGTCGGGCCGAGCACCGGCGGGCTGTTGACCCGGATCTTGATCGCGTCGAACGCCACCTTGCCCGCGGAGTCGGTTCCGGTCAGGGTGACGGTGACGAACCCGGTTGCCGGAGCGGTCAGGATGACGCTGGGTCCGGTCGTGCCGCTCAACGTGCCACCGCCGCTTGCAGACCATGTGCCGGCGGCGGTCCTGCCCGGATACGCCGTCACGGACCCCGTGAAGGTGACGAATGCGCCGGGCGCCACAATGCGGCTCGCGGTCGAGACCGAGACGGCGGGAACCCTGTCCACCGCCGCCTGCAGCGCCTTGCCGGCGTCCAGCAGGCCTCTCCCGCAGTCCTGCCCCTGGGTTTCGCAGTAACCGCCGGCCGGGTGCGGACGAACGCTGCTCGCCATCGTCAGCCATGGACGAATGAACGGGCGGGCCTCGGTCTCCGGTCGCAGCGACTTCATCAATGCAGCCACGCCGGCGACCTGCGGCGTCGCCGGACTCGTGCCCGTGAATCCGCCATAGCCGGGGCCGGTCTGGCCCTGCGCGTTGGCGCTGTTCGGATCCGTGCTGCCGAACAGCAGCGTCGACCACAGGTAATAACCGGTCCAGTTGCTGTCGTCCGTCACGCCGCCGGCCCCGAGCAGCGTCGGCGATCCGCCGCCCGGCGCGCTGATCGCCGAACCGGCGCCGATGTTGGCGAAGTCCGAGTTCTCGCCGTTGATGGTGTGAGCCGTGACGCCGATCACGCCGTTGCAGTCCGCCGGCGCGATGACCTGGTCGATCGTTCCGTCGTTACCGGTCGCTGCGACCACCACGGCGCCGGCATTCGTCGCCGCGGTCACGGCGCTCTGCATGAAAGCGTCGCAGCGACCGCCGCCCAGGCTCAGGCTGATGACCTGCGCCGGATTCGGGTTCAACGGCAGGCCGGGGACGGGCAACCCCGCGGCCCACTGGATCGCCTCCGCGATGTCCGATAGAGCGCCCCCGCACTTGCCTAGGGCGCGCAGCGGAAGGACCTTCACGTTCCATGCGACGCCGGCGATACCGGCCGCGTTGTTCACCGCCGCGCCGAGCGTCCCTGCCATGTGGGTTCCGTGCCAGCTGCTGTCCTGCGGGCCGGCGATGCCGTCGTCGCACGAAATCGGGTACGTGGCCTCCTCGGCCGTGGTCACCCAGTCGCCCGGGTCGGTCGGATCGGGATCGCGGCCGTTCCCGTCGTTTGCGACAAAGTTGATCGGCAGTCCGTCGCTGGCTCCGACATCGCTCGAAATGAAGTCGTAGCCGGGGAGGAAACGGCCGCCCGGAAAGTAGGGAGCGGGAGCCTGAATGCCGTTCAGGTCCGGGTGATTCACGATGCCCGTGTCGATGATCGCGACGACCACGGACGAAGCGCTGGGAACGATGTCCCAGGCCGGCGGCAGGTTCGCGCCACCGGTTGCCGTGGCCGACTTCGGCGCGCTGCTGCTGATCTTCGACCCGTTGTACGGCGTCGCCGGCGCGAAGAGATTCCACTGCCAGAGAAGATATTGCGGATCGCTGGGCTCGGCCATCCGCTTCATCATGACGTCCGGCACCGCGTACTCGACCGACGGGTCCCGCGCCAGGCGCGCGGCGGCGGCCCTGGCCTCGGACAGCGGCAGAGGCGCCTTCATCGCCAGCAGCGATGCGCCGGCCGCCATCTCGCGCACGTGATCCAGTCCGACGCCGGCAGCATCTCCGACTTTCCTCGCCTGGGCGGCACGCGCGAGGGTGCCGGCGGCGGGCCCGCCCGTTCCGTCCCGGAACTTGACGATCAGCCTGGATATCTTCTGCTCCGCCGGCGCCGCTGCGGTCGGCAAGGCGAGGCCACGCAGCCACGCCTGCTTCTGGGTCAACGGTGGCGCGGTGTTCGCGATTGATATGGAAGCGATGCACGCTGCCGCCGCCGCTGCCGCTGCCGCTGCCGCTGCAAAGTACCGGGTCCCGATCACGGTCTTCCCCTAGCGCGGCCGTGCCGCTTACTGGACTTTCATCATCGAGTCGAGCTCGACGTACTGGAACGCATCGGATGCCCGCAGGCGCTCGATCAGCGCCGGCACCTGCTCGCGCTTCGCCGGCGCCATCAGATACAGCATATGCGCTCCGCCTGCCAGCGGCCGGACGTAGCGGACTCCGGCGTCTCGCCCGAGCCGATCCTGCGCCGTGCGTGTCACGTCGTCCGCCGCGGCCGCAGCGCGCGGCTTCACGATCACGGCTGCGATCGGAAGTGCTGCATCCGGCCCCGCAGGCGGAGCCGCACAGGCCGTCAGGATCGGCAGGCCGGTCGCGACCAGCAGGACATGCAAGCGATTCAGTACCACCTTGAGCGACTCCTCGGGCGCCGGGAAGCGGGAGCGTAACGTGCCCCCACGTCTCTCAACGCACTCCTCCGCCAAACGGTGTACCGCCGCGCCCAGAGGGCGAACGCAGTGCGGTGC
>JAOUJD010000199.1 GCA_029883565.1 Burkholderiaceae bacterium | reverse complement strand
CTTGGGCGCGCGGACAAGCTGCATCGCCGCGTTGTCGACGTACATGTGCTCGAGCTCGACGTCCTCGTACTGCCCGTGGACTTCGGTCACGATGTCCTTCCAGAACTGGAACGTCTCGAGGACGTTTGCCTTGTCGACGCTCGTCACCTTCCGCCCCCGCCGCCGTGCCGCCTGAAACGCCACGTGCGCGATGCGCTCGATTTCGGGCCGGCTGTAGCGCATGGTGTCGAAGGCCTCCGGCTGGCCTGCGAACGGGCCATCGGGAGCCGATCGACGCCCGCGCGGCTGACCGAAGTAGATGTCGCCCGTCAGCTCCCGCACGATCAGGATGTCGAGGCCCGCGACCAGTTCCGGCTTCAGGCTTGATGCATGCGTGAGTTCGGCGTAGCACAGCGCGGGCCGGAAGTTGGCGAACAGGCCGAGATCCTTCCTCAAGCCGAGGATCGCCTGCTCGGGGCGCAATGCGCGCTCGAGCTTGTCGTACTTCCAGTCGCCCACCGCGCCGAACAGCACGGCGTCGGCCGCCTGGGCAAGCCTGAGCGTCGCTTCGGGCAGCGGGTGCCCGTGAGCCTCATAGGCCGTGCCGCCGACGTCGGCGAACTCGAGTTCAAAGCGCTCGCCGAGCGCCTGCAGAACCTTGACGGCCTCGGCGACGATCTCCTTGCCGATGCCGTCGCCCGGCAGTACCGCGATCTTCATGCTGATCCCCGCGCGGGCTGGTTGTCGTTCACCCCGCCCCGGCCCGCCGCGGAACGAAGTCGGCCGTCAGCTGGTCTTGACCAGCCACGGCTGCCGTGTGAGCCGCTCCTTCTCGAACGCCGCGATCCTGTCCCTGTGGCGCAGGGTCAGGCCGATGTCGTCCAGCCCGTTGACCAGGCAATACTTGCGGAACGGCGCGACGTCGAAATCGTGTTCGCGGCCGTCGGCCTCGACGAGCTTCTGTCGTGGCAGGTCGACCGTCAGCCGGTAGCCGGGATGCGCGGCGACTTCGCTGAACAGCCGGTCGATGACGAGTTCCGGCAACACGACCGGCAGCAGGCCGTTCTTGGTGCTGTTGTTGAAGAAGATGTCGGCGAAGCTTGGCGCGACCACCACGCGGAAGCCGTACTGCACCAGCGCCCACGGTGCGTGCTCGCGCGAGGATCCGCAACCGAAGTTCTTGCGCGCCAGCAGGATCGACGCTCCCTTGTAGCGCGGCTGGTTGAGGACGAAGTCCGGATTCAGCGGGCGCTTCGTGTGGTCCATGCCCGGCTCGCCGTGATCCAGGTAGCGCCATTCGTCGAACAGGTTCGGGCCGAAACCCGTCCGCCTGATCGACTTCAGGAACTGCTTCGGGATGATGGCGTCGGTGTCGACGTTGGCGCGATCCAGCGGCGCCACCAGGCCCTGATGAATGGTGAAAGCGTCCAAGCCGCGACCCTACATCTTCTTCTTGGTGTCCGTGGCAGCCTTGTCCACCGCGCCGCCGGCCGCTTCGATGTCCTTGCCCATGCCGGCGATGGTGTTGCAGCCAGCGATCGCGAATCCACCCACGAGGACGGCAACAATGACGACGAACAGCCTCTTCATGTGAGTCTCCTTACGTCAGCGAAATGCCCTTCGATCGCCGCCGCCGCGGCCATCGCCGGCGAAACCAGATGCGTCCGCCCCCCGGCACCCTGGCGGCCCTCGAAGTTGCGATTGCTGGTCGAGGCGCAGCGCTCGCCCGGCTCGAGCCGGTCCGCGTTCATCGCCAGGCACATCGAACATCCCGGTTCGCGCCACTCGAAGCCCGCCGCCTTGAACACCTCGTGCAGCCCCTCGCGCTCCGCCTGCGCCTTCACCAGGCCGGATCCAGGCACGACCATCGCGAGCTTCACGCTGGACGCGACACGCTTGCCGAGCCGCTTCACCACCCACGCCGCCTCGCGCAGGTCCTCGATGCGCGAATTGGTGCACGACCCGATGAACACCTTGTCGAGCCGGATGGCAGTGATCGGGGTCTTCGGCGTGAGGCCCATGTACTTCAGGGCGCGCTCGATGCCTTCGCGCTTGACCGGGTCCTTCTCGGCGTCGGGATCGGGCACGGCGCCGAGCACCGTGGTCACCATCTCCGGCGACGTTCCCCAGGTCACCTGCGGCTCGATCTCCTCCGCGCGCAGTTCCACCACCCGGTCGAAACGCGCGCCGGGGTCCGAGCGCAGTTGCCGCCACGCGGCCGCCGCCTGCTCGAACATCGGACCGTCCGGTGCGAACGGTCGTCCGCGCACGTACTCGATGGTCTTCTCGTCGACCCCGACCATGCCCGAGCGGGCGCCGGCCTCGATCGCCATGTTGCAGATGGTCATCCGTCCTTCGAGGGACAGGGCTTCGATCGCGCTGCCGGCAAACTCGATCGCATAGCCTGTTCCGCCCGCCGTGCCGATGCGCCCGATGACGGCGAGCACGATGTCCTTCGCGGTGCACCCGCCCGGCAGCCGGCCGTCGACGCGCACCAGCATGTTCTTCGCCTTCTTCATCAGCAGAGTCTGCGTGGCCATCACGTGCTCGACTTCGCTGGTGCCGATGCCGAACGCCAGCGCACCGAACGCCCCGTGCGTGCTGGTGTGCGAATCGCCGCAAACCACGGTCATGCCGGGCAGCGTGGCACCCTGCTCCGGTCCCATCACGTGCACGATGCCCTGGCGCCTGTCGAGGAACGGGAAGTAGGCTGCCGCGCCGAACTGCCGGATGTTGCCGTCGAGGGTGACGATCTGTTCCTTCGATACCGGGTCCGAGATGCCGTCGTAGCCGCGGTCCCAGTCGGTCGTGGGCGTGTTGTGATCAGCGGTCGCGACGATCGAGCTGGTCCGCCAAGGCGTGCGGCCGGCCAGACGCAGCCCCTCGAATGCCTGCGGGCTCGTCACCTCGTGGACGAGGTGGCGGTCGACGTAGAGGATGGTCGTCCCGTCGTCCTCGACGTGAACGACGTGGTCGTCCCAGAGCTTGTCGTACAGTGTGCGCGCGGCAGTCATGCAGAAAAAATCGCGCCGGGAAACAGCCCGGCGTCGGCGGCGATTATGCCACCCGGCCGTACTCGTTCGCGCTCAGGGCACCATTGCCGGGTAGACGGCGCCGCCCCACGGTACCAGGGCCGGTTGCAGCCGCGCTCCGCCGACCGGCGTCCCGTTGACGCAGTCGCTGGTCAGTTCCGCGCGGCGCCACGGTCAGCGTGACGCACCCTGATACAGCGGCATCACTTTCTGGGCGTAGACCTCGAGATCCTTCAGGCGGGTCTCGTTGCTGGGGTGTGTCGACAGCCACTGGGGCGGAGCACTGCCGCCCAGCTTCGCCATCTTCTGCCACAGGGAGATGGCGGCCCGCGGGTCGTAGCCGGCGCGGGCCGCCAGTTCGACGCCGATCCGGTCGGCCTCCTGCTCGGCCTCGCGGCTGTTGGGCAGCACGAACACCGCCTGCGAGACGGCCCCCGTCACGCTCGGGTCGATGCGGATGCCCGTGAAGATCTCCAGCGCCACTGCGCCGATGAGAGCGCCGGTCTCGGTCGCCTTCTGCCGGCCGATGCGTTCGCGCGCGTGCTCGCGCAGCGCGTGCGCGATCTCGTGACCCATCACGGCCGCCAGCTCGGCGTCGGTCAGGTTGAGCCGCTCGATCAGCCCGGTGTACACGGCAATCTTGCCTCCCGGCATGCACCAGGCGTTCACGTCCTTGGACGTCAGCACGTTTGTTTCCCACCTCCAGTTGAGCGCATCCGGCCGGAACGCGCTCACATGCGGGATCAGGCGCTGGGCCGCGCTGCGCACGCGCTGCAGGTACTGCGGATTCTGGTTCAACAGGCCTTTCTTCTGTGCCTGCGCCATCAGGTCCGAGTACTCCTGCGCCGCCTGCTGCTCGATCTCCTTGGCGCTGACGAGCGAGGTCATCTGCTGCTTGCGCTCGACGCCCACGACGCCGCCCTGCGTGGTCTGCTCCGACTGGCAACCCACGGCGGCCAGCGCCGACGACAGGATGATCGACACCGCCAGCCTGACCTGTTTCATTGTTTGACGTTTCCTTCTATCTGGAAGTTGAGCGTATGGGGTCCGGCCCGGTCGCGGTCCGCGCATCGCATCCGGTGCGCCGCCCAGCCGCCGACGACCGCTCCCGCGCTTCCTGCGATGAACGCCCACGACGGCCCGTACGATGACCACAGCCAGGCAGCCACCAGGCTGCCGGTCGTGCCGCCAAAGCCGTAGGCGGTGCTGATGTAGAGGGCCTGGCCGCGCGCCGCGGCCCGACCGGGAAACCAGCGCTGGATCGTGAGGATGGAGGCGCTGTGGTGTACCGCGAACGTGACCGCATGCATCGCCTGGGCCAGGACCAGGATCCACCACACCGTCGCCAGCTCCGCGATCAGCAGGAATCGTACCGCGGCGACGACGAACGAGAACGTCATCAGCCGGAACACGCCGAACCGCGAGAACCACTTTCCCTGCGTGAGGAAGAAGCCGATTTCCAGGACCACGCTGACGACCCAGAACACGCCGATCGCCGTCTTGCTGTATCCGAGTTGCGCCAGATACAGCGACAGGTAGGCATACATGGCGCCATGCGCGAACACCATCAGCGCGGCCGACACGAAGAACCATCGCACGCGCGACTCCCGCAGGCGCGCTCGCACCGACACCCGCTCGTGCGGCAGTTCCGTCGCACCCTGTTCGATCACGCCGAACGAAGCGCCGAACATCAGCAGGGCCAGTGCGATGCAGAACCACAGGGCCGCCTGCATGCCGACCAGGTCGAACAGGGGCCCGGCGCACAGGACGACGGCAACGAAGGCGAGCGAGCCGAACACGCGCAGCCGACCATAGCGCTTCGGCGCGTCCGCCTGGCCGCGCAGTTGCGCCGAAGCGAGCGCTTCCGCGATCGGCATCTGTGCCGTCTGGAAGAAATTGACGAGCAGCATGGCCGCGAAAACGAACCCGAAGCCGCCGGGCGCAACCAGCAGCGCGAACGACGCCAGCAGGGCCAGCGACGTCGCACGCAGGATCGTCGTCCGGTGGCCCGTGCGGTCCGCCAGCCAGCCCCAGAGGTTCGGTCCGACCATGCGCATGGCCTGGCCAAGGGCGATGAGCAGGCCGATCTCCACTCCGCTCAGGCCGCGGTGCGCGAAATACAGGGGCAGATAAGGCGCGATGATCCCGACGAGCGCGAAGTAGGCGCCGAAGAAGACGCCCAGCCGCCGACCGGCGAGGTCGGAAACGGTCGCGCTAGGCGGCATCAGCGCCGGCTGGACGCTGCGGCAATCGGCGCCGTCGCGTGGCGCACGTCGCCGTTCTGGGCGCGGTGCAGCAGCACATGGTCGATCAGCACCAGCGCGAGCATCGCTTCGGCGATGGGCGTCGCGCGGATGCCGACGCACGGGTCGTGCCTGCCGTGCGTCTCGACCACCGTCGGCTCGCCTGCCCGGTTGATCGAGCGGCGCGGCAGGCGGATGCTGGATGTCGGCTTGATCGCAATCGACACCTCGATGTCCTGCCCGGTCGAGATGCCCCCGAGCACGCCTCCCGCATGGTTGCTGGCAAACCCGTCGGGCAGCAC
>JAOUJD010000198.1 GCA_029883565.1 Burkholderiaceae bacterium | reverse complement strand
CGGTGTCTCGTTCGACCGCCGCAATGGGCAGGCCAGGGGCCGTCAGGGGTGCGCCGTTCATGCGAGTGTTCGGTTAGGCATCCCTCATTTTGTCCTAGACAAAGCATCGACTCAAGTACAGAATTGCGGCCTTGCATTGGGACAGAGTCGACGCTTCGCCTGCAACTCGGATCATTTGCGAGTGCTCACTATCGTTTGAGGCCTCAATGAATATTCATCTGCTCAACAGAATCCTGCGCCACGCCGCTGCCTCGGCGGCCTGCATCGCGGGCGTCGTGTTCGCGCAGCCCGCCGCCGCCCAGGAATGTCCAGTGTTGCTTTCACACACCTTTCCGAAGCTGCAGGATGAGTCGCCCCAGAACCTCTGCCAGTACAAAGGCAAGGTGCTGCTGGTCGTGAACACAGCGAGCTACTGCGGTTTCACTCCCCAGTACGAGGGCCTGGAACAGCTGCAGGCCCGGTACGCGCCGCGCGGGTTCACGGTGCTCGGCTTTCCTTCCGGCGACTTCGGCAACCAGGAAAAGACGAGCAACAAGGAGATCGCCGAGTTCTGCCACAACACCTATGGCGTCAACTTCCCGATGTTCGCCAAGACCTCGGTGCGGGGCGAAGCCGCGAATCCGTTCTTCGCGGCGCTGAGCGGCACCTCGGGCCAGCCGCCGAAGTGGAACTTTCACAAATACCTGGTCGACCGCCAGGGTCGCGTGGTCAAGTCCTTCCCCAGCCAGGTCGAACCGCTGGACACGCGGCTGACCCGGGAAATCGAGGCCGCCCTCGTCGCCCGGTAACGGCGACAACCCGGACTTTGGGCGACAATGCGCCCTTGACCATGAACGCACCCGACAACATGTACCTGCCGGATGTCCAGGCAAGCGCCGACCGGCGCAACCTGGCGATTCAGCGCGTGGGCGTCAAGTCGCTCGCGCACCCGGTGATGGTGGCGACGCTGCGCGGCCCGCAGCCGTCGGTCGCATCGATCGACATGTACGTTGGCCTGCCCGCCCATCAGAAGGGCACGCACATGTCGCGCTTCATCGACGTGCTGCAGACCCACCAGCAACCGCTCGCGATGAATTCGGCGACGACGCTGCTGGACCGCATGATCACCCGGCTCGATGCGGCCAACGGCCTGATCGAGTTTCGCCTGCCGTTCTTCGTGCTGAAGACCGCGCCGGTGTCGGGCGTCGAGAGCCTGATGGACTATCAGCTGACGCTGGTGGCCGAACGCACGGAGGCAGGCACCCGGTTCCGCCAGCGGGTGGTGGTGCCGGTGACGAGCCTGTGCCCGTGCAGCAAGAAGGTCGCGGATTTCGGCGCGCACAACCAGCGCGCCCATATCTCGATCACGGCCGAGCTGGCCGAAGAGTTGCCAGTCGAGCACCAGATCCGCATCGCGGAAGACGCGTCGTCGTGCGAACTGTGGGGCCTGCTGAAGCGGCCCGACGAGAAGTTCGTCACCGAGCGCGCGTACTCCAACCCGAAGTTCGTCGAGGACGTGGTGCGCGACGTCGCGCTCGCGCTCAATGCGGACGACCGCGTCGCCAGCTACACCGTCGAAGCGGAAAACTTCGAGTCGATTCACAACCATTCGGCCTACGCGCTGATCGAACACGACAAGCGCAAGGCGCGCTGACTCCCGGCACAAGGGAGCTGCGCCGCGGGGAGGAGAGCCCCGCGCCAACCGCCACCGGGCCCGCCCGGAAAAGCAGCGGCGGAATTTCGTGAGGGAGCTGGCCGGACGGCGCTGTGCGCGCTCGTCCGCGACAACTCAACCTGGCCTTGCGCATGAAGATCGCAATCATCGGTTCCGGCATTTCCGGGCTTGCCGCGGCGTACGCGCTGCGTGACGACGCCCGCATCACACTGTACGAAGGCGCCCGGCGGCTCGGGGGTCACACCAACACGGTCGACGTGACGCTCGACGGCGTCACCGCGGGCGTCGACACCGGGTTCCTCGTGTTCAACGAGCGCACCTACCCGAACCTGATCCGCCTGTTCGGCGAACTGGCGGTCCCGGTGGCGAAAAGCGACATGTCGTTCGCGGTCAGCGTCGCGCAGGGCGGGGGGCGCCGGCTGGAGTGGGCCGGAACGGACCTCGACGCCGTGTTCGCGCAGCGGCGCAACCTGCTCTCGCCGCGCTTCCTCGGGATGCTGCGCGACATCATGCGCTTCAACCGCGAGGCGACCCGCATCGCGCTCGGCGCCGAATCGGACGACGGCACATCGCTCGGCGATTTCCTCGAGCGTGGCCGCTACGGCGCGGCGTTCCGCGGGTGGTACCTGCTGCCGATGGCCGCGGCGATCTGGTCGTGCCCGATGGCTACGATGCTTGCCTACCCGATGACGACGTTCGCCCGCTTCTGCCACAACCACGGCCTGCTGCAGGTGAACGACCGGCCGCAGTGGTTCACCGTCCGCGGCGGCGCGCGCCAGTACGTGCGCCGGATCGCCAGCAGGATTCCTGACGTCCGGCTGGACGACGCGGTCCTCGACGTGCGTCGCGACGCGGTCACCGGGCAGGTCGTCGTGAAGAGCCGGCACGCGACCGAACGCTACGACCACGTCGTGCTCGCCTGCCACAGCGACCAGTCGCTCGCGCTGCTGACCGACGCGGACCCGAGCGAGCGCGCGGTCCTGGCGGCCGTCAGGTACGAGCGCAACCGCGCGGTCCTGCACACCGACACCGCGCTGATGCCCGCCCTGAAGCGCGTCTGGTCAGCGTGGAACTACATGAGCGACGGTGGCGCCGAACCGAACGTTTCGGTGACGTACCTGCTGAACCGGCTGCAGCCCCTGCCCTTCGACACGCCGCTGATGGTGAGCCTCAATCCCGTCACCGAACCCAGCCACGACGCAGTGCTCGCGGAGTTCGACTACATGCATCCGATCTTCGACGGCGCGGCGATTGCCGCGCAGCGGCGCTTGGCGGACATCCAGGGGCGCCGCCAGGTGTGGTTCGCGGGTGCCTGGACCGGCTACGGCTTCCACGAAGACGGGCTCAAGTCAGGGCTGGCGGTGGCGCACGGCATCCGCAGCCAGGCCGGAACGCTCCGCCTGGCGGCCTAGGGGCGATGCGATGCCGGGCGATCGATCAGTCGCGACGGGCGGCAAGTCCGTCGAAACACGTCGCAGTGACCAGATCCACGATCTCGTCGTCCGAAAAATTGCCCGACAGCTTGAGGTAGTCGGACACCGGATCGCAGGCGCGCGCAAACAGCGTGTAAAGGATGGCCTCCGGCGGCAGGCGCGGTGCCAGCGCCTTCTTGCGCTGCGCGTCGGCAATCCACGCTCCAAGGCGGTCGCTCACGTCGATCAGCAGGTCGATGTAGCCGGGATGCCTCACGAGCGAGTCGCGCAGCGTGGAACGCGTGGACGGAAGCGAAGGCATCTGCCCGCGCAGGTGCTCGTGCAGCGCCCAGCGCACCACGCCCTTGAGCCTGTCAATCGGCGCGGCATCCGCAGGCTGGGCCTCGATCGCGGCGCGGGTACGCTCGAGCAATCGCACCATGGCGGCCGCCGCCAGCGCTTCCTTCGACTCGAAGTGCTTGTAGAGGCTGGGCTTGGCGATGCCGACGCGCGCAGCCACCTCGTCGACCGTCATCAGGTCATAGCCCTTCTCAGCCAGCAGGGCATTCACCTCGCGCAGGATCACGTCCTCGCGCAGCTTCAACTGCTGCTCGCGCAGCGTCGGACGGGCAGTCGCCTGGGGGCTCATGGTCGCTTCCTTTCATCCGGGAATATACCACCGGGTTTCCAATTGTACTAATTGGTATTTTTCGGATACCATCGATTCAAATGACGCCCCCGCGCACGCCCGCTGCCCCGTCCACTCCGCTGATCGGCTTCGGCCAGGTGCGCCACGCGCGCCTGCGCCCCGCCGCGAACCGTTTCAGCTATGGCGCCTACTTCCTGCGCCTGCCGCTGCGGTCGCTCGCGCAGCGGCCCTGGCGGTCGCGGATGCTTGGGCTCAACCGCTCTGCCCCAATGACGGTGCTCGACCGCGATCACGGCGACGGCCGGCCCCTTGTGCAGTGGATCGACAGCCTGCTCGCGGAGCATGGCGTCACCGACGCCCACGGCGAAGTGTGGCTGCACACGTTTCCTCGCGTGTTCGGCTACGTGTTCAACCCGGTCAGCTTCTGGTTCGCACATCGCACAGACGGCTCGCTGCGCGCCGTCGTCTGTGAAGTCAACAATACCTTCGGCGAGCGTCACTGCTACCTGCTCGCGCACGACGACGGCCGCGCGCTGGCGTGGGGCGAGGAAGTCGTATCGCGCAAGGTGTGCCACGTCTCGCCGTTCTGTGCAGTCGACGGGCGCTACCGCTTCCGTTTCATGCTTTCGGGCGGGGAGCCGGCGCGCTTCATCGGCTGCGTCGATCACGATGACGCCGGCGGCCCGCTGCTGCAGACCTCGCTATCCGGCACGCTCGAACCCGCGACCGACCGCGCCCTGCTGCGTGCGCTGCTGGCATATCCAGCCTTCACGTTCGGCGTCATCGCGCGAATCCACTGGCAGGCGCTGAGGCTGTTCGTGAAGCGCGTGCCGTTCTTTTCGAAGCCGGCCCCGCCGGCGCACCACGTCACCCGATAGACCGATGAACGAACTCGTCCTTCCCTACGCGGGCAGCGTCGACACCTCGCGCTTCCCGTCACGCGGCCGTCTCGCGCTGCGCCTTCTCGAGAACCTGCAGCACGGTCGGCTCGATGTCCGCTTCCCCGACGGGCAACGCGCGAGCTTCGGCGCCGGCGGCGACGCGCACCCGGCCGACCTGCAGTTCAACAACTGGAATGTGATCGGCGCGTCCCTCGCGAGCGGCGACATCGGGTTCGCCGAAAGCTATGTTGCCGGGGACTGGAGCACGAGCGATCTCGCCCGCCTGCTGACCTTCTTCCTGCGCAACCGCGACGCCGCCGATCGCGTGATCTACGGCACCTTCCTCGGCCGCCTGGCGCACCGCGTCCGTCACCTCCTGAACCGCAACACGAAGGCCCAGGCCAGGCGCAACATCCACGCGCACTACGACCTCGGCAACGACTTCTATGCGCTGTGGCTCGATCCGACGATGTCGTACTCGAGCGCGCTGCTGCCCGCGCACGCCGCGCCGCATGCCCCGCTGACCGAGCGCGCCCTGATCGACGGCCAGGTCGCGAAGTACCGTCGCGTGCTCGACGAACTGCAGATCGGGACGCCCGCGCGCGTGCTGGAGATCGGCTGCGGCTGGGGCGGCTTCGCCGAACTGGCGCTGCGCGCGGGCCACGAGGTCACGGGGCTGACGCTGTCGACCGAGCAGCTCGACTATGCGCGCCGGCGACTCGCGCCGCTGGGCAACGGCTGGGACCTGCGGCTGCAGGACTACCGCGAGGAACAGGCGCAATACGACGCCATCGCATCGATCGAGATGTTCGAGGCCGTCGGCGAGGCCTACTGGCCCTCGTACTTCGCCACGCTGAAGCGCTGCCTCGCGCCCTCCGGCCGTGCGTGCGTGCAGACCATCGTCATCGCGGACGACCTGTTCGACCGCTATCGGGTCGGTACCGACTTCATCCAGCAGTACATCTTTCCCGGCGGCATGTTGCCGTCCCCGTCCGCGTTCC
>JAOUJD010000197.1 GCA_029883565.1 Burkholderiaceae bacterium | reverse complement strand
AACGCGATAAAGTCCGTATGATACCCATGCAGGTTTCCTCTTTTCCGCTCCCGTCGACACCCTGATGCCGAACCGCACTCCGCCGAATTCGAGCGACCTGAAGAACATGGGTCTGAAGGCGACGCTGCCGCGACTGAAGGTGCTGGAGATCTTCCAGCGCAGCTCCGCGCAGGGCAGCGGCCGGCACATGAGCGCCGAGGATGTGTACAAGGCGTTGATGGCCGAGAACATCGACGTCGGCCTTGCCACCGTGTACCGCGTGCTGACCCAGTTCGAGCAGGCGGGTCTGCTGTCGCGCAACCACTTCGAGGGTGGCCGGGCGATGTTCGAGCTGAACGAGGGGCCGCACCACGATCACCTCGTGTGCCTGACCTGCGGGCGGGTCGAGGAGTTCATGGACTCGGAGATCGAGCGGCGCCAGCACAGCATCGCCGCCGAGCGCGGTTTCAGGTTGCAGGACCACGCGCTCGCGCTGTACGGCGAGTGCACGAAGCCGGACTGCGAGTTTCGGCGGAAGGAGTAGCGGCGGTCAGGGCTCGACGCGGAGTCCCGTACCCGCGTCGAACCAGTGCACCGCGCCGGGCTTGAAGTCGAGGCGCAGGACCGTTCCGGGTGCCGGGTTGTCATGCGGACCGGTGCGGACGATCACCTCGTGACCGGCGACCACGCCGTGGATCAGGTGCTCGGCTCCGAGCATCTCGACCGTCTCCACCTGCATGTGCAGTTCGCCGTCGCCGAGCGTCAGGTGCTCCGGCCGGATGCCCAGGATCAGTTCGCGTCCGGCCAGGGTGCGGAGCACGACGGGGAGCGCAATCTTCACGCCGTCGCGCGCCGTGAACGCCGCGCCGTCGCCGTCCAGCCGGCCCTCGAACAGGTTCATCGGCGGCGACCCGATGAAGCTCGCGACGAAGGTCGTCGCGGGGCGCGAATAGACGTCGTCGGGCGTGCCGATCTGTTCGGCTCGCCCGGCATTCATCACGATCATGCGTTGCGCCAGCGTCATGGCCTCGACCTGGTCGTGCGTGACGTACAGGCTGGTGGTGGACAAGCGCCGGTGCAGTTTCTGGATCTCCAGCCGCGTCTGCACGCGCAGCTTGGCGTCGAGGTTCGACAGGGGTTCGTCGAACAGGAATACGGCCGGCTCGCGCACGATCGCACGGCCCATGGCCACGCGCTGGCGCTGCCCTCCCGACAGCTGGCGCGGCTTGCGCGTCAGCAGGCCGTCCAGTTCGAGGATGGCCGCTGCCGAATTGACCCGCTTGTCGATGTCCGCCTTCGAAAGCTTGCGGATCTTGAGGCCGTAGGCCATGTTGTCGTACACGCTCATGTGCGGATAGAGCGCGTAGTTCTGGAACACCATCGCGCAGTCGCGGTCCTTCGGTTCGAGATCATTGACGACGCGGTCGCCGATCCGGATCGTGCCGGCGCTGATCTCCTCCAGCCCGGCCACCATCCGCAGCAGGGTCGACTTGCCGCAGCCGGACGGCCCGACCAGCACGACGAATTCGCCGTCGGTCACCGTGAGGCTGATGCCGTGCACCACCTGGGTGGTGCCGTAGCTCTTGCGGACATCCGAAAACTCGATCGACGCCATGTTCGGTTCTTCTATTTCTCGGTTTCGACCAGGCCCTTGACGAACCACTTCTGCATCACCAGCACGACCAGGGCCGGCGGCAGCATCGCGAGTATCGCGGTCGCCATCACGAGGTTCCACTCGTTCACCGCGTCGCCGCCGGCGATCATGCGCTTGATGCCCATGACGACCGGGTACATGTTCTCGTCCGTAGTGACCAGCAGCGGCCACAGGTACTGGTTCCAGCCGTAGATGAACTGGATCACGAACAGCGCGGCGATCGAGGTCCTCGACAGCGGCAGCAGCACGTCCCAGAAGAACCGCATCGGGCCGGCGCCGTCGATGCGCGCGGCCTCGGCGAGTTCGTCAGGCACCGTCAGGAAGAACTGGCGGAACAGGAAGGTGGCCGTCGCCGAAGCGATCAGCGGGACCGTGAGTCCCGCGTACGTGTTCAGCATGCCGAGGTCGGACACGACCTGGTAGGTGGGTGCGATCCGCACCTCGACGGGGAGCATCAGGGTGACGAAGATCGCCCAGAAGAACAGGTTCCGGAACGGGAAGCGGAAATAGACGATCGCGAAGGCCGACAGCAGCGAGATCACGATCTTGCCGATGGCGATGACCAGCGCACTGACCAGGCTGACCCACATCATGCGGCCCACCGGCGCCGCGGAGCCCGGGCCGCGGTCGGCGCCCGTGATCACCGCGACGTAGTTGTGGACGAGCTGGTCGCCGGGAACGAGCGACATCGGCGCCTGCACGATCTGCTCCGCCGTCTGCGTGGACGCGACGAACGTGACGTACACCGGGAAGGCGACGACAAGCACGGCGACGATCAGCACGAGGTGCGTCAGGACCGTCAGTCCGGGGCGGCGCTCGACCATCAGCGGGCGCTCTCCATCAGTACTGGACTTTCTTCTCGACGTAACGGAACTGCACGACGGTCAGCGCTATCACGATCGCCATCAGAACCACAGACTGCGCGGCGGACGAGCCGAGATCCATGCCCTTGAAGCCGTCGTAGTAGACCTTGTAGACCAGGATCGAGGTCGCCTTCCCGGGGCCGCCCTGGGTGGCGGCGTCGACGATTGCAAACGTCTCGAAGAACGCGTAGACGATGTTGATCACCAGAAGGAAGAAAGTGGTCGGCGACAGCAGCGGGAAGACGATCGTCCAGAAACGGCGCCAGGGTCCGGCGCCGTCGATCGCTGCGGCCTCGATCAGGGACTTGGGGATCGACTGCAGCCCGGCGAGGAAGAACAGGAAGTTGTAGCTGATCTGCTTCCAGACCGCCGCCATCACTATCAGCGCCATTGCGTGGTTCGGGTTCAGCAGATGGTTCCAGTCGAAGCCGGAGGCGCGCAGCCAGAACGACACCATCCCGATCGACGGCGCGAACATGAAGAGCCACAGCACGCCGGCGACCGCCGGCGCCACCGCGTACGGCCATACGAGCAGCGTCTTGTACAAGGCAGCTCCCCGCAGGACGCGGTCCGCGAAAACCGCGATCAGGAGTGCCAGACCGATGCCGCAGCACGCGACGAGCAAGGCGAACACCGCCGTCGTCTGGAATGACTCGATGTACAGCTCGTCGCCGAACAGCCTGCGGAAGTTCTCCAGCCCGACGAACTCCGTGCTGGTTCCGAACGCGTCCTGTATCTGCAGCGACTGGAGCAGCGCCTGCCCCGCCGGCCAGAAGAAGAAGATGGCGATGACGGCGAGCTGCGGGGCCAGCAGCAGCCAGGGGAGGGTCAGCGAGCGGAAGCGGACGCGCTTTTCCATTGGCCGCGGATGCTAGTCGCTTTTCGGCGATCGCGGGCTTCGCGGCGCGATTCGTGAGCGAGCAGCAGGCAGCGGCGCCCGCGCGGGCGAACCCGGCGAGGGCGCCGTCGCGCGTCCGGTCCCTACTTGTTGGCCTTCTCGAACCGCTCCAGCTGCTCGTCGCCCCGCTTCACGGCTGCGTCCAGCGCCTCCTTCGGAGTCTTCTTGCCGGACCAGACCTGCTCCATTTCCTCGTCAACGATGGTGCGGATCTGCACGAAGTTGCCAAGGCGGATTCCGCGCGACTTGTCGGTCGTCTTGCGGATCATCTGCGTGACAGGCACGTCGGCGCCCGGGTTCTGCTTGTAGTAGCCCGACTTCTCGGTCAGGTCGAACGCCGCCATCGTGATCGGCAGGTAGCCGGTGCGCTGGTGGCTCGCGGCCTGGACGTCCGGCTTCGAGATGTAGTTGAAGAACGCGGCCACGCCCTTGTACTCGGCCGGCTTCTTGCCTGACATCACCCACAGGCTGGCGCCGCCGATCACCGTGTTCTGCGGCGCGCCCGGGACGTCCGGGTAGTAAGGCAGCGTCGAAAGGCCGGCCGCGAACTTCGCGTTGCGCTTGATCGCGCCCTGCATGCCAGAGGACCCGGTGATCATCGCGCACTCTCCCGACGGAAAGGTGGCATCGGCCGCGTTGTCGCGGCCCTTGTAGATGAACAGGCCCTGCTTGGACATGTTGGCGAGGTTCTCCATGTGCCGGACGTGCAAGGGCGAGTTGAACGCCAGCCTCGCGCCCATGCCGCCAAAGCCGTTGTTCTGGCTGGCGAACAGCGTGTTGTGCCAGGCGGAGAAGCTCTCGAGCTGGGTCCAGCTGATCCAGCTGGTGGTGAACGGGCACTTGTGGCCCGACGCCTTCAGCTTGGCCGCGGCCAGAGCCACTTCCGGCCACGTCTTCGGCGGCTTGTCGGGATCGAGCCCGGCGGCCTTGAACGCGTCCTTGTTGTAGTGGAACACGGTGGTGGAACTGTTGAACGGCAGCGACAGCATCTGCCCGTTGGGCGCCGTGTAGTACCCGGCGACGGCCGGCACGTACGCGGACGGATCGAACTTCAGGCCGGACTCCTTCATCACCTCACCCACCGGCTTGATCGCGCCCTTGGAGGCCATCATCGTCGCGGTACCGACCTCGAACACCTGCAGGATGTGCGGCGCGTTGCCGGCGCGGAACGCGGCGATCGCGGCCGTCATCGATTCGGTGTACGTGCCCTTGTAGACCGGCACGACCTTGTAGTCCTTCTGGCTTTCGTTGAATCCCTTGGCGAGGTCGTTCACCCACTCGCCGAGCGCGCCGCCCATCGCGTGCCACCACTGGATCTCGGTCTGTGCATGCGCGGGCGATGCGACGCCGATCGCCAGCGTTGACGCCAGCGCGGCGGAAATCAGGGTCCTGCGGAGCATGGGTGTCCTCCTTGTCTGAACTTCGTTCTTGTGATGTTCGTCGATGACCGGCCTGCTACGATAACCGCGCTGCGGTCGCCGCGCAAAAGATGCTTACACAAGGCTCTTCCTCAGTGCCCGTTGCGGGCCGCCTCGCCCTGTACTCCAGCCTGCTACGGCTCGACAAGCCGGTCGGCACGCTGCTGCTGCTGTGGCCGACGCTCACGGCGCTGTGGATTGCCACGGCGGGTCAGCCGTCGTTCGAACTCGTCGCGGTGTTCGTCGCGGGGACGCTGCTGATGCGGTCGGCCGGGTGCGCCATCAACGACGCGGCTGACTTCCGCTACGACGCCCAGGTGAAGCGCACGGCCCAGCGCGTCGTCGCGCAGGGCCTCGTGAGCCCGCGCGAGGCGGTCGCCGTGGCAACCCTGCTCGCAGGTCTGTCCGCGCTGCTGCTGCTGGCCCTGAACGACGCCGCGCTGCGCCTCGCCATCGCCGCAGTCGCCATCGCCGCCACCTATCCGCTGTTCAAGCGCTTCTTTCCGGTGCCGCAGCTGTACCTCGGGATCGCGTTCTCGTTCGGCATCCCGATGGCGTTCGCGGCGGTGCAAGGCAGCGTGCCGGCGGTCGGGTGGTGGCTGTTCCTCGCGAACAACTTCTGGGTGGTCGCGTACGACACCGAATACGCGATGGTCGATCGCGACGACGACCTGAGGGTCGGCATCAAGTCGTCGGCCATTTTCTTCGGCCGTGCCGACGTGGCGGTCGTGATGGCGTGCTACGGGGCCTACCTCTCGCTGCTGATCCTGCTCGGCAATGCGATCGGCGCGCGCT
>JAOUJD010000196.1 GCA_029883565.1 Burkholderiaceae bacterium | reverse complement strand
GCTCGACGTAGCCTTGCGCGACGTACAGGGCCGACTCGACCCAGGTGAAGCCGGCACCGACCAGCGCCCCGTAGACGAAGCCGTCGCGCGCGTTGTCGAACTCCGCGCGCAGCAGGAAGAACAGCGCGACGATGCCCAGTCCCTTGATCGTCTCCTCGACCAGAGGTGCCGCCAGCGGGGCGCCCAGCATGAGCGTCGCGTCGCCGCCCAGCGCCTCGGTGACGCCTGGGTTCTGCGCCACCCACTGCCCGACCGACATCAGGATCAGCGTGTTGAGCGGCATCGACAGCCACGCGGCAATGACGCCGCCCCACAGGAAAGCGACGCCGTAGAGCCACGGCGACTCGCGCTCGCGGCGGTCGAGCCAGGCGACGATGGCGAGCGGCATCGACGACAGCGCGCCCGACGCCGCCAGCGCCCGCAGGAACACCGACGTCCCGTCGCGGCCCATCGCCGCCATCGTGAAGAGCGCCATCGCCACGGCGACGAGAAGCACCGCCAGCAGCACCGCCATGACCGCCAGCGCCACGCCCGGCCGCCTCAGCGGCGAGCCGAAGAGCCAGGGGTCGAGGGCGGGGCGTCGGAGGACCTGCATGGGCGGCGGCCGCGTCCCGGAGCGTCGGATTCGCGGGTCGCCAGCATTGGCGCCGTCGTCCGCAGAGTCAAGCGACTGTAAAACAAAGCGATTGTCCAGGAAGTTTGCGCTGGATCAAACATTGCTCCGGGATGCGTCGACTGTTGCGCCCGCGCCACGCGCTGCCGAAACTGCACCGATTGGACCCGCCCGATGTGGCATTTGTGCCGCGCCGTTTCTGCGGTACGTCAAAGTCCGCTCACCTAGGCCGGTACGCAGAATCGGCCGCCCGTACATTCGAACCCAATTGCAGCCGGCAGCGGCGTTCGTGTGAGCGGGCGCCAAACAAGACCGGGGCGCCCACGCGGCGCGTAAAGGCTTCCAGTTGCAGCGCTTCTTTCCGTGACCCTCCCCACTTTCTGCGGGCGGGTCGGATGGTGGGACGAAAGGAACTCGACATGTTGACGAAAACCCTGCTCGCCGCGGCGCGAACGGCCGCTGCCGTGGCGGCACTCGTGGCGCTGCCCGCGCTCGCGCAGCAGCCGGCCACGCCGGTGTGCGCGAACTGCCACGCCGACTCCCACACCTCGATCGCCCTGGGCCCGCACGGCGCGAAGAACGACGCGGCCGGCACGATGTGCCAGGCCTGCCACGGCGATGCGGCGGCGCACGCCAAGGATCCGATGAAGGTGAAGGTGCAGAACCGGCTGGCCAAGACCGCGACCGCCGAAGAGCGGACCGCGGTGTGCATGACCTGCCACGCCGGCAACCGCCAGCTCACGTTCTGGGAGTCGGGCAAGCACTCGAAGAACGACGTCGCCTGCTCGAACTGCCACAACATCCACGCCAAGGCGGGCAATCCCCGGATCGCCCAGTTCCAGACGTCGACCCGCGACAACGAGGCGGAGATCTGCGGAACCTGCCACCAGCAGATTCGCGCGGCCACGCTGAAGCCCTCGCGGCACCCGATCCAGGAAGGCAAGGTGAAGTGCAGCGACTGCCACAACCCGCACGGCGCGCTGACGCACGCCATGGTGAAGCAGGAGACGGTGAACCAGCAGTGCCAGTCGTGCCACGCCGACAAGCGCGGCCCGTACGTCTTCTCGCACCCGGCGGTGACGGAGAACTGCCTCTCCTGCCACAACCCGCACGGCTCGTCGCACCAGTTCCTGCTGAACGAGAAGGTGCCGAACCTCTGCCAGGACTGCCACGACTGGTCGCGGCACCCCGGCACGTTCTACGGCGGGCAGCACGGCTGGACGATCACCGACCGCACGGGCGCCACGGGCCTCGGCCAGACCGGGCAGCCCGGGCCCGCGCCGAACGCCGGCGCATACAACCCGTCCGCGAGCACCCGCCTGGTCGCGCGCGCCTGCCTCAATTGCCACAACGCGATCCACGGCTCGAACGCGCCCGGCAACCGCGGCAAGTTCCTGATCCGCTGAGGCGAGGAGAGAGACCATGACACGCAAGCCCCTTTCCATCCTCATCGCGGGCCTGTTCGTCGCTGCGCCGGCCATGGCGCAGGACCTCGGCTCGCAGTGGGCCCACCAGGGCTCGGTGACGCTCGGCGGCATCTGGGCCGACATCGACGCGCGCGACGGTTCGCGCGCGGAGAAGTATCGCGACCTGGGCGACGGCGTCCTGTCGGGCATCGAGCTGCGCTCGCGCGGAGCGGGCGGGATGTGGTTCGACATGTTCGGCGAGAACTTCGGCCGCGACGACATGTACTTCGGTCTGCGCGGCGGACAGCGGGACGCCTTCAAGTACCGCCTGTACTACGACTGGGTCCCGCAGAACCGCCTGTTCGAAGGCCGTACGCCGTTCAGCGGCTCCGGCGGCAACGAGCTCCGCGCGACGTTCCCGCGTCCGGATCCCGCGGCGTGGGAGTCGGTCGACATCGGGTACAAGCGCAAGGACCTCGGCGGCTTCTTCGAGTGGCAGCGCACCTCGCCGTGGTACTTCCGCGTCGACGCCAACCAGGTCAACACCGAGGGCACGAAGATCGGCGCCTCGTCCAACGGGACGAGCCCGGGCAACGGCTTCGTCGACCTGGCGATCCCGATCGACTACAAGACGACGAACGCCTCGTTCGAGGCCGGGTACAGCACGACCAAGTACCAGTTCGCGATCAGCTACATGCTGTCCGAATTCGAGAACGGCAACAAGACGGTCACCTGGAGCAATCCGTTCTGGGCGAACGGCATCGACACGAGCCACCTCGCGCCCGACAACGACTACCAGCGCCTGGCGATCTCCGGCGCGATCCGGCAGCTGCCGTGGAACTCGACGCTGTCGGCGCGCGCGACGTGGGACCGCCTGGAGAGCAGCACCAACCTGGCCACCACGGCGCTCAACGGCACGGGTGCCACGGCGTACGGCGCGACGAACCCGAACGTGGGCACGTTCGACGGCGAGGTCGAGAACACGACGTTCACGCTGGCGTGGGCGGGGACGCCGACGAAAGGTGTGGACACGCGCGCCTGGTACAACTACGCCAAGCGCGACGACCAGTCGACGCTGGTCGAGTACCGGCCGGTGTCGGGGCTCGCCTGCGGCAACATCACCGTCGGCAACGTCAACACGCTGGGCCCCTGCGACAACGAGCACGAAGGCTACACCAAGTGGGACGTCGGCGCGGACGTGTACTGGCGCGTGGCCCCCGGCCATCGCGTCGGCGGCGGCATCAGCTACGAGAGCCTCGAAGTCGAGCGCCCGGACTACGACGAGGCGGAGACCACGAAGTTCTTCGCCGAGTACCGCAACACGATGCTTCCCAACGTGACCGGGCGCATCAAGTACACCTACACCGACCGCGACTCGAACTTCCTGCTGTCGAACGCCGGCGTCAACGCCAACGACGTGCTGTACATGGAGCGCTTCATCGGCCGGATCGACCTGCAGCCGCTCGAGCGCCACGAGGTCAAGCTGATCGGCGACTGGTCGCCGGCGCAGCACGTCGACCTGGCCCTCGAGGCGATCTGGAAGGACACCAAGTACAAGCGCAGCGGGCAGCAGATCGTGTACTCGGCGCAGTCGGGCGATCCGACCGACGACTTCCTCGGCCGCACCAAGGACAAGCGCTACGAGATCTACGGCAGCGCCTCGTTCGGCGATCCGGGCAAGTTCCGGGCGACGGTGTTCGGCGACTACGAGCAGGTCCGCTACGACAGCTATCACCGCAACGTCAGCACCGTCTACACGGGCACCCCGCCGCCGTCGTACGGCTTCTGCACGGTCGCGGCGCCGAACTGCTTCGACCCGGGCATCGCCCCCACTACGTCGAACTACAACTGGTCCGCGCGCAACGAGGACGAGAACTGGGCGTTCGGCGTCGGCGTCGACTGGCCGGCGATGGCGAACCTGCTGATCAAGGCGTCGTACCTGTACGTGAAGACCGACGGCTCGGCCGACATCGTCTCGCAGAACAACTTCGGCAACCCGCTGCCGATCGTCGCCTACGACGACACGAAGATGCAGTCGTTCAACATCAAGGGGATCTGGTCGTACAACAGGAACTGGGAGTTCACGCTCGGCTATGCGTACGAGAAGTACGAGTACAGCGACGACCAGTACAACGGGTACCAGTACACGATCCCGTTCCCCGGGGTTTCGAACAGCACGTCGCAGAGCTACTTCAACGGCTTCAACGCGTTCACCAACTACGACGCGAACATCGTCTACCTGCTGGCGAAGTACCGCTTCTAGCCGCCGGGCGTTTCCACGTCGAGGCCGCGCCTTCGGGCGCGGCCTTTTTCATCGGGGTCGGATCCGACCCCGGTGGCCTGGCGAAGCACACACGGCGCGCCTGCCGATCGGGGGGCAGCGCAGGCACACTCCTGTCGTCGTTCCCGCGAAGGCGGGAACCCAGTGTCTTTCAGACTACGCTACGGGCTTCCGGCACCAAAGTCGCTGGGTCCCCGCCTTCGCGGGGACGACGAGGGGTTGTGCCGACGTTGGTACGTAGCGTTGCTTGCAGGTCGCCGCACTAGTACCTGCCGTGCTGCTTGTAGATGTAGTTGGACAGCTCGCTCTGCTGCATCGCCAGGCGCCGCTGGATCTGGTGGGCGACGCGCACGATCGCGCGCATCACGCGGTAGACGACGCGGGGGTGGCTCTCCAGGATGCCCTCGAGCTTCGCGCGCTCGATGCCGATGACCCGCGTGTCCGACAGCGCGACCTTGGAGGCGAAGTAGCGCGTGTCGTCCATGAAGCCCAGCTCGTCGACGAAGTCGCCGGCGGCGAGCGTGTGCAGCGTCACGGCGTCCGGGGTGCCGGCGCCCTTGACCACGCCCAGCACGCCGTGCACCACGACGTAGAGGTGGCTGTCGGTCGAGCCCTCGGCGACGAGGACGTCGCCCGCCTTGAGGTCGCGCAGCGTGGCGAGGCCGGCCAGCACGGCGATCTCGGCGTCGTCCAGCTCGGCGGCGAGCCGGGTCTGGCGGAGCGCGTCCGTTTTCGGGTCGGTCATCGTGGGTCTCCTTGGTCGCTCTGGAGTCGGGAGGGAGGCGCCATCACCGGCACCAGCGGCGACGGGGTCACGGGCGCGACGGCGGGGATGGCCGCGCCCAGCGCGTCGGCGCGGGCGACGAAGGCGTCGACCAGCGTGTTGGTGATGCGGTCGAACACGGCGCTCGCGACGCTGCGCAGCAGCGCGCGCTCGAAGTCGTAGTCGAGCGCGAAGTCGATGCGGCAGCCGTCGGCGCCGAGCGGCTTCAGGTTCCATTCGCCCCCGAAGCGGGCGAACGGCCCCTCGTCCAGCGCGAGCCCCATCCACTCGGGCCTGCGCTTGCGGTTGCGCGTGACGAACTGCAGGCGCACGCCGCGCACCTCGACGGCGACGCGCGCGGCGACGACGTCGTCGTTGCGCTCGAGGATCGTGGCCGAGGCGCACCAAGGGAGGAAGGACGGGTAGTGCTCGGCGCCCTCGATCAGGTCGTACATGCGCTCGGCGGGGTGCGCGACCAGCAGCGTGCGGCGGACCTGCATCCGCGAAGTATCGCAGAACCGCGCTCCGCCTCAGCGCGCGCCCCGCCGCCAGATCGCGTCCTCCTGCTCGAG
>JAOUJD010000195.1 GCA_029883565.1 Burkholderiaceae bacterium | reverse complement strand
GAGCGCGAGCGCAGAGATGATGAGGATCGCGGTCAGGTAGATGATGTCCTGGGGCCACAGCACGAGGCCGAAGAGATAGAACTTCCGCGCGGCAAGGTCGAACAGCATGGCCTGGCGGCCGTTCCACTGCAGCCAGGGCAGGCCGTAGAAGACGATCTGCGTGATCCAGACCAGGGCCCAGCGCCACTTCTGGAACAGGCCGAGCGAGTCGCCGATGCGCTGCCGCGGATAGATCTCCTGCCGCTTCGCGTACAGCTGCACTTCCACCTCCCGCGGCGGCGCCGCAGGCGCGGCGTTCTGGGAGGGTGCAGGCGCGGTGACACCGTCGCTGTGCTTCGCTTCGACCGCGTCACTCATGGGGTTACCACCTCTCCAAATCAAAAACGCGGCACGCCGTCGCCGGCGGCCGCGTTTCCGGACTTCGCGACTACTTTGCGGGGGCTGGAACCGCGGCCGGTGCCGGTGAAGCGCCCGCCTTGTTCGACAGCGACCAGACGTAGGCTGTGACCAGGTGGACCTGGGCGTCGCCGAGCGTGCCCTGCCAGGCCGGCATTGCGCTCAGGCCGGGCGCCATCGTGCTGGAGCCGCGCCCGTTCGTCACCGTCTGCACGATCGCATCGACGGTGCCGCCATACAGCCAGATCTTGTCGGTCAGGTTGGGGGCACCTAGCGTCTGGTTGCCCTTGCCGTCGGCCCCGTGGCAGGCGGCGCAGGCCACGAACTTCTCCTTGCCGCGCGCAGCGCGCACCGAGTCGTGCGTCGAATTCGACAGCGAAAGGACGTAATTCGCGACGTCGATGACGGCCTCGCGGTCGCCCACCGCCGCCGCCATCGGCGGCATCACGCCGTTACGGCCGTTCGCGACAGATGTCTTGATCGCCTCCGGCGTGCCGCCGTACAGCCAGTCGTTGTCAGCCAGGTTCGGGAACCCGCGGCCGCCGCGGGCATCGGACCCGTGGCACTGGGAGCAGTTGCTCTGGAAGATGCGCTCGCCCATCTGGATCGCCTTCGGATTGGCGGCAAGCTGTTCGATCGGCTCCTTCAGGA
Organism: Burkholderiaceae bacterium; assembly: GCA_029883565.1. Lineage (GTDB taxonomy): Bacteria > Pseudomonadota > Gammaproteobacteria > Burkholderiales > Burkholderiaceae_F > JAOUJD01. The sequence goes on along the minus strand of JAOUJD010000195.1, from coordinate 4,656 downwards.
AGGCCGCGAAGATCGGTCCGAACTTCGCATCCGCCGCCTTCACCTCGATCTGGTACTGGTCCGTCTGCGACCAGTTCAGCACGCCCTTCCACTGGGTGCCGAGGCCCGGGTACAGGATCAGGTAGAGGACCGAAAAGAACACCGTGATGTAGAAGAGCAGGATCCACCACCGCGGCATCGGGTTGTGGAATTCCTGCAGGTCGCCGTCCCACACGTGACCGGTCGTCTGCGGCTCGCCTTGCGCGTTGAGCTGGACCTTGACCGTGCGCCGGCCCTGCATCCACAGGAACACGGCGCAGCCGAGCACCGAGACGATCGAGATGATCGCGACGTAGTAGTCCCAGAAAATGCTGTAGAAATCGCTCATCGATCGCCTCTTTCAGTGCCGGCCCGGCGTTGTCTCGTCGTCGAACGGCAGCGCCTGCGCTTCGTCGAACCCGCGCCTGGCGCCACGGCTGTACGCCCACACGGTGATCGCGCAGAACGTGACGAAACCCAGCAGCGTCAGCGCCGCGCGAATGTCGTTGATGTCCATCTCGGCTCCTCAGCGCACGTTCTTGAGTTCGACGCCCAGCCCCTGCAGGTAGGCGATCACGGCGTCCAGTTCCGTCTTGCCCTTCAGGGCTTCCGGTGCCTTTGCAATCTGCTCGTCGGTGTACGGCACGCCGATCGACTTCAGGGCCTTCATGCGTCCCTGCACGTCGACGCCGTCGAGCGTCGACTTCGCGAACCACGGATAGGCCGGCATGTTCGATTCCGGCACGACGTCGCGCGGGTTGTTGAAGTGGATGCGATGCCAGTCGTCGGAGTAGCGGGCGCCGACGCGTGCCAGGTCCGGGCCGGTGCGCTTGCTGCCCCACTGGAACGGATGGTCGTAGACGAACTCGCCCGCCACCGAGTAGTGGCCGTAGCGCAGGGTCTCGGCGCGGAACGGACGCACCATCTGCGAGTGGCAGTTGTAGCAGCCTTCACGGATGTAGATGTCGCGGCCGACCAGGCGCAGCGGCTCGTAGGGCTTGATGCCCTTGACGGCCTCGGTCGTCGCGCGCTGGAAGTACAGCGGCACGATCTCCACCAGACCGCCGATGGCGACGACGAGGATGACGAGCACGATCAGCAGCGTCGGCGTCGTCTCGATCTTGTCGTGAGTCAGTTTCATTGCGTTGTCCTCGATCTCGTGTGCGCTATCAGGCGTGGGCGACGGCCGCCGGAATCGGCGCCTCGACTGCCTTGCCCTGGCCGATGGTCTTGAACACGTTCCATGCCATCAGGATCATCCCGGCCAGGTACAGCGTGCCGCCGGCCAGGCGGATCACGTAGAACGGATAGGTCGACTTCACGCTCTCGATGAACGTGTAGGTCAGGCTGCCGTCCTCGTTCACCGCGCGCCACATCAGGCCCTGCATCACGCCGGCGATCCACATCGCCGCGATGTACACGACGATTCCGATGGTGGCGACCCAGAAGTGCGTCGTGACCATGCGCACGCTCGCCATCTCGGTGCGGCCGTACAGGCGCGGAAGCAGGTAGTAGATGGAACCGATCGAGATCAGGCCGACCCAGCCCAGCGCGCCGGAGTGGACGTGGCCGATGGTCCAGTCCGTGTAGTGACTGAGCGCGTTGACCGTCTTGATCGACATCATCGGCCCTTCGAAGGTCGACATGCCGTAGAACGACAGCGAGACGATCAGGAACTTCAGGATCGGGTCGTCGCGCAGTTTGTGCCACGCCCCTGACAGCGTCATGATGCCGTTGATCATGCCGCCCCACGACGGCGCCAGCAGGATCAGCGAGAACACCATGCCGAGCGACTGCGCCCAGTCAGGCAGCGCCGTGTAGTGCAGGTGGTGCGGGCCGGCCCACATGTACGTGAAGATCAGTGCCCAGAAGTGCACCACCGACAGCCGGTACGAATAGATCGGCCGGCCGGCCGCCTTGGGCACGAAGTAGTACATCATCCCGAGGAAGCCCGCCGTCAGGAAGAAGCCGACCGCGTTGTGGCCGTACCACCACTGCACCATCGCGTCCTGCGCGCCGGCATACACGGAATAGGACTTGAACAGGCCCGCCGGGACGGCCAGGCTGTTGACGACGTGCAGCAGCGCCACGGTCAGGATGAAGCCGCCGAAGAACCAGTTGGCGACATAGATGTGCCTGACCTTGCGCTTGAAGATGGTGCCGAAGAACACCACCGCGTAGGCGACCCAGACCAGCGTGATCAGGATGTCGATCGGCCACTCGAGCTCGGCGTACTCCTTGCCGCTGGTGAGGCCGAGCGGCAGCGTGACCGCGGCGGCGACGATGACCGCCTGCCAGCCCCAGAACGTGAAGGCGGCGAGGCCATCGGAGAACAGCCGGGCCTGCGAAGTCCGCTGCACGACGTAGTAGCTCGTCGCGAACAGTGCGCAGCCGCCGAACGCGAAGATCACCGCGTTGGTGTGCAACGGCCGCAGGCGCCCGAACGACAGCCACGGCACGCCGAAGTTGAGCTCGGGCCACGTCATCTGGGCGGCGATGATCACGCCAACCAGCATGCCCACGATGCCCCAGATCACCGTCATCACGGCGAACTGCCGTACGACCTTGTAGTTATAGGTGCCTTCTGTGTTCACAGCTTGGCTCATGTATTCCTCGTGCAGGAGAACGTGCGGCAGGTGCTTTGGCGCGCGGCCAGGGGCGGTGCGTTGAAACAGCGACCGGGATCTTCGGGCTCATGCGGCCGCCCTGGATTCCGCTCGCCGGAGCAGGAAAACTCCTCGTCCGGGAGGGGATGCTAGGGGGTGCGCGTGTCTCAAGATTGACAAAGGTCAACCCGGCCGGAAGGGCCGCGCGGTGAGGCGAATCACTGAAAGGAATCCGCTTTTCGGCATCACGCCGGGGGACCTAGCGGCCGGGCAAATCCTCTTCGTCCAGAACGCGCTTGCCGGCATCGTCAAGTTCCTCGAACTGGCCGGACATCACCGCCCACACGAGCACCCCGCCGATCAGCAGCACCAGCACGACCGACAGGGGAATCAACAGGTAAAGGGACTCCATCAGGCCGGCGGAACGCGCTTCGCTCGCAGCGCGTTCCCCACGACCAGCAGGGAACTCGCCGCCATTCCGGCGGCGGCGACCGCCGGCGAGACGTAACCGAAGGCAGCGAGCGGGATGATGACGATGTTGTAGCCGAACGCCCATGCGAGGTTCTGGCGCACGATCCGCATCGCCCGTCGCGCCGCAGCAAAGGCGAAGTCGACGTCCGTCAGTCGCGAGGACAGCACGATCAGGTCTGCGCGCGCCTGAGCGAGAGTCGAGCCGCTGGCGAGCGCGAGCGACACGTCGGCCTGAGCAATCACCGGAGCGTCGTTCATGCCGTCGCCCAGCATCGCGACGATGTGCCCGGCGCGCTGCTGTCCCGCCACCCAAGACCGCTTGCTGTCCGGTGTCTGGTGCGCCAGCGCACGTTCGATCCCGAGTGAGGTCGCCACGGCCTGCACCGGCTCACGCCGGTCGCCCGAAAGCAGCACGACATCGATGTCGCGTGCACCGGCCCGTTCGACCATGCGCGCGGCATGCTCGCGCAGACGCTCGCCGAACACGAAGATGGCGATGGCGCCATCCTCATCGGCGAGCACGACGTAGCTCGACGCGCCCAGGCCCTCACGATGCACCACGGCCGCCATCTCGGCGCGGCCACGCGCCAGCTTGTCGGGCAACGCGAACTCCAGCTTGCCGAGGCGGTGGCGCCTGCCGCCGATGCTCGCCTCGATGCCGGCCGACGCTTCGACCCGGCCATCGGTGACCGAGGGCAGCGGCTTGCGGATCGACTGCGCAGCGGAGATCAGCGCGCGGGCGTACGGATGCGTCGACATCGTCTCGAGGGCCGCCGCTGCCGCGAGGATTTCCTCGGGGTCGCCGTCGCGCACGAGCAGTTGCCGCAGTAGCGCGGGTTCGCCCGTCGTCAGGGTCCCGGTCTTGTCGCACGCGAGCACGTCGACGCTCGCCAGGGTCTCGATCGCCACGGTGCGGGCCAGCAGGACGCGCCGTTGCGAGAGCGCAGACTGCGCCGCGGCGATCGCCGCGGGCGCGGCGAGCGACAGCGCGCACGGACAGGTCGCGACCAGTACCGCGATCGCGTTCGGCAGCGCCTGGGTTGCATCGACGAACCACCAGCCCAGCACGGTCGCCGCGGTGATCCCGAGCACCGCCCAGAGGAACAGGCCGGCAACGCGGTTGGCGCTTTCGACGATCTGCGGGCGCTCGCGCCCGGCTTCATCGACCATCCGTTGCAGGGCGGCGAGCGAGGTGGACTGGCCGATGCGGGTCACTTCGATCACGAGCGGCTGGTCGAGGTTGATCGAGCCCGCCAGGATCGGGGCGCCGTTCGCCTTTTCCACCGGGGTCGACTCGCCTGTCAGCCAGGCCTGCGAGCAGCTGGAGCGCCCGTGCACCACCACGCCGTCGGCCGGCACCGTCTCACCGGGCGGCACCAGCACCCGGTCGCGCAGCTTCAGTCGATCGGCCGGCACGGACTCCGTCGCCAGCGACGACGGGAAGGCGACCAGCCGCAGGGCGGACAGGGTCGACTCCCTGCGCGCTGCGTCGATGTGCTCGCGGGCCGATGCGAGGCCACGCGCAAGCACCCAGCGCGACGCGAGCACGAGCGCGACGAAC
>JAOUJD010000194.1 GCA_029883565.1 Burkholderiaceae bacterium | reverse complement strand
GCGCGCAGCAGCGAGTAACCGAACATCCCGGGCGTCAGGGGGGTCGGGTCCACGCCTTTCTTGGCCGCCCAGCTCTGCGGTGTCTCGGCGAAATTGAACCACTCGAACTCCAGCCCGCACATTGGCTTGAAGCCGAGCTTGTCCGCCCTGGCGAGCACGCGCTTCAGGGTCTGACGGGGGCAGATCGGGTACGGCTTGCCGTCGTGGGTCACGAAGTCGCCAAGGAAGAACGGCACCTGGTCGTCCCAGGGCACGTTGCGCCCGGTCGTGAGATCGAGCCGTACCATGGCGTCGGGAAAGCCATGCTGCCAGCCGGTCACCTGGGTGTTGTCGTAGACGCTGTCGGTCATGTCCCAGCCGAACACGACGTCGCAGAAGCCGAATCCGCCTTCGACCGCGGAAGCGAACTTGTCCTTGTGCAGGTACTTGCCGCGCAGGACGCCGTCGATGTCGGTGACCGCGACCTTCACCTTGCCGGTAGCCGTACTCGCAACCGCTTTCAGCGGGTCGCGCGGGCCGTGGCTGGTCGGGGCGGGCGGTGTCTTCCTTGCGGCCATCTGCAGTCTCCTTTGCCAGCCGGCGAGTCTGATCCACCGAAGCGCGGTTGCGCAACAGCGCGCCCAACTGCCGCTGTCCGCGATCCCGGTGTCGGGTCGCCCTTGAATGGGCCCCGCCTCACCCCCAAATGCCCAACGGGTTTTCCCGCTCCTCCCTTTACAATTCAAGCAATTAGCGATTCAGAGGTGTCCATGCCGATCTATGCATACAAGTGCTCCGACTGCGGGCACGAGAGGGAAGTCCTTCAGAAGATCAGCGACGCGCCGTTGACCGATTGCCCCGACTGCGGACAGCCGTCCATGGCGAAGCAGGTCACCGCCGCCGGTTTCCAGCTCAAGGGCAGCGGCTGGTATGCCACCGACTTCCGCAACAAGGACTCCGGGGGCCGGGGCGGCAAGGCCGGTGACAAGGCGGGTGCGTCGGACAGCGCAAACGACGCCAAGGCAGACAGCGCACCGACCCCTGCCGCGGCGCCAGCCGCGAGCGGACATGCCTGCGGGACAGGTGGCTGCGGTTCGTGCAGTTGAAACAATGCGAGGCGCGCTGCCGCGCGTCCCCTGACCCTGCGAGCGCGCCATGCTGAGGAAATACCTGATCGCCGGGCTGCTGATCTGGCTGCCCCTCGCCATCACGCTGTGGGTGCTGGACTTCATCGTCACGACGATGGACCGCACGCTCATGCTGCTGCCGCCGAGCTGGCACCCGGACCAGGTCCTCGGCGTCCACATTCCCGGCCTCGGACTGGTGATGTCGGTCGTGATCCTGCTCGTGACCGGGATGCTGGCAGCGAACATCATCGGTGCGCGGATGTTCCGATGGTGGGAAGCGATTCTCAACAAGATCCCGATCGTTCGATCGATCTATTCCGGAGTCAAGCAGGTCTCCGACACGCTGTTCGCATCCAAGGGACAGTCGTTCCGCAAGGTCGTCCTGGTCGAATTCCCGCAGCGGGGACAGTGGACCCTCGGATTCGTGGTCGGCACGCCGGGCGCCATCGTCGAGCGCGAAACGGCGCCGGACGCGATCACGGTGTACGTCCCGACCGCGCCCAACCCGACGTCGGGCTATGTCCTGGTCGTGCGGCCGGCCGAGGTCAGGGAGGTCGACGTCAGCGTCGACGACGCGCTCAAGTTCCACCTGTCGCTGGGGGTGGTGCCGCCGGCGGCGCGCATCCAGCGCTCGGCGCTGACCACCGAAGGGCCGGGCGTCCCGGGTTGAGGGGCGTTGCCTTCCCCTTTAAGCTAGCGGTCATGGAATCCCCCCTCTTCGCCCGCCCCGCCATCGCCTCCGCGCGAGACCGGGTCGCGTCCGTCGCCCGAGCGCTGGCCAACGCGCGAAACCGGTAGGGCCGGGCGGTTGGCGACCGTTCGGCCCGCCGCATCGGGCACGTCCCGGCGCGCAAGCGCTTAATTCGAAGAACACCAATCACCCGGCGGGCCGCGGCCAGCCAACGACAAGCGGAGCTTTCATGCGTACGGAATATTCGGGGCTGGTGGATGCAAAGTTCATCGGTCAGACGGTCACCCTGTTCGGCTGGGTGCATCGCCGCCGTGACCACGGTGGCGTCATCTTCATCGACCTTCGGGACCGTGCGGGACTCGTGCAGGTGGTGTGCGATCCCGACCGGGCCGATGTCTTCGCCAACGCGGAGAAAGTCCGCAACGAGTACTGCCTCAGGGTCACGGGCCTTGTGCGCAAACGCCCGGAAGGGACGGTGAACGCGAACCTGGTGTCGGGCGAAATCGAGGTGCTCGCGCACGAGCTGACGATCCTGAACCCGTCGATCGCCATTCCGTTCCAGCTGGACGACGAGAACCTGTCGGAAACAACGCGCCTGACGCACCGGGTCCTGGACCTGCGACGGCTGCCGATGCAGAAGAACCTGATGCTGCGCTACCGGACCGCGATGGCAGTCCGCAAGTTCCTCGATGCGCACGGCTTCGTCGACATCGAGACGCCGATGCTCACCAAGAGCACGCCGGAGGGCGCGCGCGACTACCTGGTGCCGTCGCGGGTGCATGCAGGCGAGTTCTTCGCGCTGCCGCAGTCGCCCCAGCTGTTCAAGCAGCTGCTGATGATCGCCGGCTTCGATCGGTACTACCAGATCGTCAAGTGCTTCCGCGACGAGGACCTGCGCGCCGACCGCCAGCCGGAGTTCACGCAGATCGACATCGAGACCTCGTTCCTTGACGAAACCGAGATCCGGACCCTGATGGAGGAGATGATCCGGACGGTGTTCGACGAAGTGCTCGGGATCAAGCTGCCGAACCCCTTCCCGGTGATGACCTACGGAGACGCGATGCGCCTGTACGGCTCGGACAAGCCGGATCTGCGGGTCAACCTGCAGCTCACGGACCTGACCGACGCGATGGGCGACGTCGAGTTCAAGGTATTCAGGTCCGCGGCCGAGATGAAGGACGGACGCGTGGTCGCGCTGCGCATCCCGGGCGGCGGCGAGATGCCGCGTTCGGAAATCGACGGCTACACGGAGTTCGTCAAGATCTACGGGGCGAAGGGCCTCGCCTACGTCAAGGTGAACGATGCGACCAAAGGCCGCGATGGCCTGCAGAGCCCGATCGTCAAGAACCTGCACGATGCCGCGCTCGCCGCGATCCTGCAGCGCACCGGGGCCGCCAACGGCGACGTGATCTTCTTTGGCGCTGACCGCGCCAAGGTCGTCTACGACGCGCTCGGCGCGCTGCGCACGAAGATCGGGCACAGCGAGTTCGGGCGCGCGCACGGGCTGTCGGCCGACGGCTGGAAGCCGCTCTGGGTGATCGACTTCCCGATGTTCGAATACGACGAAGAGGAGAACCGCTACGTCGCGGCTCACCATCCGTTCACCAGCCCCAAGGAAGGGCACGAGGACTATCTCTCGACCGATCCCGCCAAGGCGCTCGCGAAGGCCTACGACATGGCGCTCAACGGATGGGAGATCGGCGGCGGCTCGGTGCGGATCCATCGCGAGGAGGTCCAGAGCAAGGTGTTCCGCGCGCTGAAGATCGATGCCGACGAGGCACGACTGAAGTTCGGCTTCCTGCTGGACGCACTGCAGTACGGAGCGCCGCCGCACGGCGGGATCGCGTTCGGACTCGACCGCATCGTCACGATGATGGCCGGTGCCGAGTCGATCCGTGACGTGATCGCGTTCCCGAAGACGCAGCGGGCGCAGTGCCTGCTGACGCAGGCGCCGAGCCCGGTCGACGAGAAGCAGTTGCGGGAGCTCCACATCCGTCTGCGGAATCCGGAAGCGAAGCCGGCGGAGCCCCGCCTCGCCTGATGGGCGCGGGAAGCGGGACGGTGGGGGCGGTGCGGTCCGCGCCTCCCCCGAAGATCCCGGAATCGGTGCTGGTCGTCATCCATACGGCCGCGCTCGACGTGCTGCTGCTCGAGCGGGCGGATCACCCCGGTTTCTGGCAGTCCGTCACCGGCAGCCGGGCGTCGCCTGACGAGACGCTGGCCGAGACCTGCGCGCGGGAAGTCGCCGAGGAAACCGGGCTATCGGCGCCCGCGGCTGCGTTCGATGACTGGAACCTCTGTCACCGTTATGAGATCTATCCGCACTGGCGGCACCGCTACGCCCCCGACGTTACGCATAATACGGAGCATGTCTTTGGACTCTGCGTCCCGCAGCGCTTCGATCCCCTGCTGGCCCCGGCTGAGCACACCCGGTACCGCTGGCTGCCTGTGTCCGACGCCGCGGACGCGTGCTTCTCGTGGACGAACGCGGAGGCGATTCGGGGCCTGGTTGACCGCCGCCGGTCTCGCTAGCGCCTTGCTGGCCGATCCCTCGGTCGCGGCCCCCGTCGTCGACGTCCGGCGCGAGGGGGACGTCTACGTGGTGCACGCCAGCGGCTACGTCGCGGCCGACGTGCGCGTTGCGTGGGACACGCTGACCGATTACGAGCACCTCAGCCAGTTCGTCCCCGATATCGACGCCTCGCGCGTTGTCGCAAGGCATGGAAATCACCTGATCGTCGAGCACGCGGGAGCTTTCCATCTGCTCTTCGTCTCGCTGCCGGTGCGCGTCCGCCTCGCGGTCGAACACGAACCCTATGACAGGGTGCTTGCCCGCACGGAGCCGGGCAAGGTCGGAGGCGACGACCAGACCCTCGCCTCGCTGGCCGCGCAGTACCGGCTGACGCGCGTGCCCGCCGCGCCGGAAGGCGTTCGGGTCGACTACGACGCCCGCTTCCGCCTTGTCCAGGTGCTGCCGGACATCGTCGACTCGGTCTTCGGGCGCGCGATCGTTGCGCACGGGCTGCGGCGGCACTTCGAGGCGATGCTCGACGAAATCGAGCGCCGCCAGGCGGTCGTCACCTCGACCCTCGGGAATCGGTGATGCGATCCGGGTTCGCTGCCGTCCTGCTCGCGGCCTTGACTGGCTGCGCAACGGTCGATCCGTATGCCGCCGACCCGATCGCCGGGCATCTGCTGCGCGACGATGCGGTCGGCTACTGCGCCCGCCTGTTCGCCGACATCGACCGCCGCGTCGACGCGCTCGGCGTACGCGACGCGGAGGCCCAGCGCATTGCGGGCTTCCCGTACCTTCGCATCGACCGCTTCGGTTCCGCCCTCGCAGCCGCCGACGACGACGCGACCAGGCGGCAGGCCTGGCTCAGGCGCCTGGCTGAACTCGACGACGCGGGCCGCTCGGCTGAACTGGCCAATGCGGCGCTTCCCGGCGACGACCTTGAACGATGCCGGGTGCTCCTGCTGAGCGCAGATGCTGGCCGGCATCGGGACCTGCGCGCGCGCGCGGTCGTGCCGGACGACTACAGCACGGCCATGCGCGCGCTCGGGCTGTATCCACTGACGCAGTTCGCCTTTTCCGCCGGCATCGAGCGATGGCACGAGGAAACGCGGGCGGTCTTCGCGCAGCCTGTTGCCCGCCTTCCCGTCCGGGGACAACTCGTGCGGTTCGCGCTGGCCGGAGACGCGCCGCCGGTGGCGTTGCCAGTGGCGACCGACGCGCTCGGCATACCGGTGCTGTCGCGTTTCGATCGCACGGCGCTGCTTCAGCGGCACGCGCCGGTGCTCGAGATCGACGTGGCGGGCCCGTCGGACCGGCCGGGCACCGTCGTGCTCGACCGCGAGGACCGTCCGACGGTCGACCCCAGCGCGCCCGTGGCCTTCACGCGCATCGCCTATGCGTTGA
>JAOUJD010000193.1 GCA_029883565.1 Burkholderiaceae bacterium | reverse complement strand
CGAGTACAGGCCGCGGAACGACCGCAGCGCGGTCGGCATCTTGTCTTCCTTGAGGCGAGCGTCCGATTCCTGTGGCGGCATGCCGGACATGCAGGCGTAGATGCAGGAGCCGATCGAGTACACGTCGGTCCACGGCCCGAGTTCGGCGTCCCGCTTGTACAGCTCGGGCGCGGCAAACCCTGGCGTGTACATCGGGTAGGTCTTGTTGATGTCGCGCTGCAGTGTCTGGCGGGCGGCGCCGAAGTCGAGCAGGATGGGCGTGCCGTCCATGCGCAGGTAGACGTTCGCCGGTTTCACGTCCAGGTGCAGCAGCCGGTTCGAGTGGACCTCGCGCAGCCCGTTCATCACCTGCGCGAACACGCGGCGGATGAAGCGCTCGGACAGCACGTCCTTCTGGTCCTTGCTGCGGTTGCGCAGCACATGCTCCTGCAACGAGCGCCCCGACTCGTAGTTCATCACCATGTACACCGTGTCGTTGGCGCGGAAGAAGTTGACCACGCGCACGATGTTCGGGTGATAGATCGACGCCAGCGCCCGGCCTTCCTCGAAGAAGCACTTCAGGCCGATGCGGTACGTGTTGAGGTTCTCCGGGGCGACGTAGGGCGAGAGCTCGCCGGGCTTGCGCTGCGCCAGCGCGGCGGGCATGTATTCCTTGATCGCCACCGAGTTGCCCTGCTCGTCCGTCGCCAGGTAGACGATCGAGAATCCCCCGCTGGATATCTTCTTTACAATGCGGTAGCCGCCGACCTCGAGGCCTTCTGGCAATGATGCGTTGGTCTGCGCGGGCATGTAGTGGCGTTCGGGAGTATCGGGCGATTCTAGCTAAAAGGGCCTGCCGCCCCGAACCCGCAATAAGGCGTGAAAAGACCTCGATAACGCACGCTCGACATCTTCCGGACCCCGATGAAACCTGTTGCGAGCATGACCGGCTTCGCCAGCGCCGCGCGTCCCACGGCGCTCGGGCAACTCACGCTCGACCTGCGCTCGGTCAACTCGCGCTTCCTCGACCTGGTCCTGCGCCTGCCCGACGAACTGCGCGCGCTCGAGCCGATGCTGCGCGAGACCATCGCCGGCCGGCTCAGCCGCGGGAAGGTCGAGTGCCGGATCAACCTGGTACGCGGCGTCGGCGCAGCCGCGCCCACTTTGAACGCGGCTGCGCTGGCACAACTGACTGGCCTCGCCACGCAGGTCGAGCAGTCGCTGCCGGGCGTGCAGGGCCTGTCGATGGCCGACGTGCTCGGGTGGCCCGGGGTCGTCGAAACGCCGGGCAGCGATCCGGATGCGCTGCGGGCCGCCACGGCGGGGGCCCTCGCGGAAGCCCTCGATGGCATGACCGCGGCGCGCCAGCGTGAAGGCGCGGCGCTGCGCGAGGCGCTGATCGACACCTGCGGCCGAATCGAGACGATCGCCGAGCAATTGAAGACACGGGCGCCCGAACTGCTGGCCGCGGTCGAGCGCAAGCTGGTCGAGCGGCTCGAGCAGGCGCTGGGCGAGGCCATGACCCGGGCGACGACCCTGAGTCGCGAGGACGTGGCGGACCGGATCCGGCAGGAAGTGACCCTCTACGGCCTGAAGATGGATGTCGAGGAGGAGATCAAGCGGCTGACGACGCACGTCAGCGAAGTGCGTCGTGTCCTCGCCGCAGGCGGCCCTGTCGGCCGCCGTCTCGATTTCCTGATGCAGGAGCTGAACCGCGAGGCGAACACCGTCGGATCGAAAGCGGCCGCGATCGAGATGACCAATGCCTCGGTCGAATTGAAGATCCTGATCGAACAGATGCGCGAACAGATCCAGAACCTGGAGTGACCGTGGCCAACGCCCTTCCGACGCTCACAGGCAACCACGCGGGTTCGCTGTTCCAGGTTGTCGCGCCGTCCGGCGCCGGCAAGTCGACGCTCGTCAACGCCCTGCTCGAGCGCGAACCGAACATGCGGTTGTCCGTGTCCTACACGACGCGGCCACCGCGCCCGGGCGACAAGGACGGGCGCGAGTACCACTTCGTGAGCGTCGAGGAATTCATGCAGCGCCGGGCCGACGGCGAGTTCCTCGAGAGCGCCGAAGTGCATGGAAACTACTACGCGACCTCGCGCAAGTGGATCGATGAGCAGGTGCGGTCCGGCATCGACGTGCTGCTCGAGATCGACTGGCAGGGCGCGCGCCAGGTGAAGACGCAGTTCCCGCACGTGGTCGGCATCTTCATCCTGCCGCCGTCGTTCGACGCGCTGGAAGCGCGTCTGCACAAGCGCGGGCAGGATACGCAGCCGGTCATCGCCCGGCGGCTGCTCGCCGCCGGCAGCGAGATGGCGCACGCGCCCGAGTTCGACTACGTGATCGTCAACGAGAAGTTCGAGACCGCCGTCGCCCAGCTCGCCGCGATCGTCACGGCCACCCGGCTGCGCTACGGCAGCCAGGCGGCCCGGCATCACGAACTGTTCGCCCAGCTGGGAATCGTCGGTTAGCGCGGCCCGCGTACGCGACGGCGTCGCCGTCGCGCAGCTGCTCGCCGCCAGCAGCGGAAGGCGGGGGCTCGGGCGGCCGGAAGGCCGGCCTCGCCTGAAAAACACGCGGGACGGGAGCAAGGGGGCCGCGCCCGCCGCCGTCAGCTAAAATGCGCCTCAACCTCAAGGATTGGATCCAAATGGCCCGCATCACCGTCGAAGACTGCCTGAAGCAGATCCCGAACCGCTTCCAGCTGTGCCTGGCCGCGGCCTATCGCGCCCGGCAGCTGGCGCAGGGACACACGCCCAAGATCGACACCAAGGACAAGCCGCCGGTCGCCGCGCTGCGCGAGATCGCCCAGGGCAAGGTCGGCATCGAGATGCTCCGCAAGGTGCCGACGTAACGAAGTCGTTTGCCGCCGCCGCCCCCGCACGCTAGCCTAGCGCCGGGGCATCCAACATGCGGTCGGCCGATCCACCCTCATCCTCGCTACCTCCCGTCCCGTCGCCCGGCTTCGCACGCCGGGCCGCGGAGGCGCTGAAGAAGGCTGTCTGGCGCTCGGAATCGGCCGAGCAGGCGCACAACGGCGTCGCCACGGTCGCCACGCTGACCGACCGGGTCAGGAAATACCTTCCCTCGGGCGACGTGCAGAAGGTCAAGGAAGCGTTCCGCTTCTCGGACGAAGCGCACCTCGGCCAGTTCCGCCGCAGCGGGGCCCCGTACATCACGCACCCGGTCGCGGTCGCCGAGATCCTGACCGACTGGCGGCTCGACGGCGCGGCCATCCAGGCGGCTCTGCTGCACGATGTGCTCGAGGACTCCGGGGTGGCGAAGCAGAAGCTGATCGAGCGCTTCGGTTCCACGGTGGCGGAACTGGTCGACGGCGTGTCCAAGCTCGACAAGCTGCAGTTCTCGTCGACCGAACAGGCGCAGGCGGAAAACTTCCGCAAGATGCTGCTGGCGATGGCGCGCGACGTGCGCGTGATGCTGATCAAGCTGGCCGACCGCCTGCACAACATGCGCACCCTCGACGCGGTCGACCCCGAGAAGCGCCGCCGCATCGCCCGCGAGACGCTCGAGATCTATGCGCCGATCGCCCACCGCCTCGGCCTCAACACCCTGTTCCGCGAACTTGAGGAACTGAGCTTCCAGCACCTCTATCCGATGCGCTACCGGGTGCTGCAGCGGGCCGTGCTCGCCGCGCGCGGCAACCGGCGCGAACTGCTCGGCAAGGTCCTGGTGTCGGTGCGCAAGGCGCTCGGCGATGCGAAGATCCGCGCCGAGGTCCAGGGGCGCGAGAAGACGCTGTACGGCATCTACCGCAAGATGGAGGAAAAGGGCCTGTCGTTCTCCCAGGTGCTCGACATCTACGGCTTCCGCATCGTCGTGGAAACCCGGCCGGAGTGCTACCTGACCCTCGGCGCCCTGCACGGGCTGTTCAAGCCGGTCCCCGGCAAGTTCAAGGACTACATCGCGATCCCGAAGGTCAACGGCTACCAGTCGCTGCACACGACCCTGATCGGTCCGTACGGCACGCCGGTGGAGTTCCAGGTCCGGACCAAGGACATGCACCACGTCGCCGAGACCGGCGTGGCCGCGCACTGGCTCTACAAGGATGACGATTCGGACCTGTCCGAACTGCAGTCACGCACCCACCAGTGGCTGCAGTCGCTGCTGGAGATCCAGCGCCAGACCGGCGACTCGAGCGAGTTCCTCGAACACATCAAGGTCGACCTGTTCCCGGACAAGGTCTACGTGTTCACGCCGAAGGGGCTGATCGTGTCGCTGCCGCGCGACGCGACCGTCGTCGATTTCGCCTACAGCATCCACACCGACGTCGGCAACAAGTGCGTCGCGGCGCGGATCAACGGCGAGATCCAGCCGCTGCGCACGCCTCTGCGCAACGGCGACATGGTCGAGATCGTCACGGGGCCCGTCGCCCGCCCGAATCCGGCCTGGCTGTCGTTCGTCCGCACCGGCAAGGCGCGCTCCGAAATCCGCCACTTCCTCCGCACGATGAAGTTCGACGAGTCGGTCGAGCTCGGAGAGCGCCTGCTGGCGCAGGCGGCGCGTCAGTTCAACCTGACGCTGGCCGACGTCGCCGAGGCCCAGTGGGAGGCGGTGCTGAAGCAGGCCGAACTGGAATCGCGCGACGACATGCTCGCGGACATCGGCCTCGGCCGCCGGCTGGCCGCTGTCGTCGCGCGGCAACTGGCGCTCGGCGCGGCAACGGACGGGTCGGAAGAGGAGTCGACCGCGCGCGCGGCCGCCGCCGCGCCCAACGTTCCCGTCCTCGTCCGCGGCACCGAAGGCATGGCCGTGCAGATGGCCAGCTGCTGCCACCCGATCCCGGGCGATGCGATCGTCGGTCACATCCGCAAGGGCCAGGGACTCGCCGTCCACCAGGCCGAGTGCTTCCACGCGCAGCGGGCGCGGCGGGCCGACCCCGAACGCTGGATCGAGCTGCAGTGGGCCGGCGATCCCGCCACCAACTTCACGGTCGGCCTCGACATCGGCGTGCTGAACGAGCGTGGCGTGCTCGGCCGCATCGCGGTGGCGATCGCCGAAGGCGATTCGAACATCCTGAACGTGCACGTCGAGGACGAGGAGGCGCGCGTCGCGCTGATCCACTTCAAGATCCAGGTGCGCGACCGCACGCATCTGGCCCGCGTGATCCGTTCGCTGCGGCGGGTGAAGCACGTGGTGCAGATTGCACGGCCGCGCGGCGGAGCGCGCGGCAATCAGGAAGCTTCGTAGCTGACCTCGAGGACTTCCAGGGTCTCCACGCCGGCCGGCGTGCGCAGCGTCACGGTGTCCCCCTCGCGCGCCTTGAGCAGCGCGCGCGCGATCGGCGAGATCCAGCTCA
The DNA here is from genome assembly GCA_029883565.1 of Burkholderiaceae bacterium. Classification (GTDB taxonomy): domain Bacteria; phylum Pseudomonadota; class Gammaproteobacteria; order Burkholderiales; family Burkholderiaceae_F; genus JAOUJD01. The sequence continues at coordinate 490 of JAOUJD010000193.1, read as the reverse complement.
CCTGCCCGTGCGCGGGATCCACCTCGTCGATGCCGACGATCCGGATGCGGTTCTCGCTGCCGCCGGACGTCGCATAGCGCACCGTCGCGCCGAAGAAGATCTGGTCGGTCGCCTCGCGCGCGGCGGGATCGACGACTTCCGCGATGTCGAGCCGCTTCGTCAGGAAGCGGATCCGGCGGTCGATCTCGCGCAGTCGCTTCTTGCCGTAGATGTAGTCGCCGTTCTCGGAGCGGTCGCCGTTGGAGGCCGCCCACGCCACCGTGCGCACCACTTCCGGCCGCGCCACGTCGATCAGCTGCAGCAACTCGTCCTTCAGGCGCTCGTGGCCCGACCGCGTGATGTAGTTGCGCGTTCCCGCGGGGACCCCCGGGGATTCGAGTTCCTCGTCGTCCTCGGCGTCGCTTTCCTTGACGAATGCCTTGCTCATGGGATGCATCTCCTCGGCCATGCTACCGCGTGCCGAGGAGTCCGGGTCCGTGCGGCGACCTGC
>JAOUJD010000192.1 GCA_029883565.1 Burkholderiaceae bacterium | reverse complement strand
GGTCCTCATCTTCGGCGCGATTCCGTTCACCGACGCGATGATCGTTCGCTTTGTCGACGATCGCATGCGCTCGCGCGTGGCAGGGATGCGCCTTGCCGTCTCGTTCGGCGTCAGCTCGATCGCGGTGTGGCTGCTCGGCCCGGTCGTGAAGTCGGGAGGTTTCGTGACGCTGCTGATCGCGATGGCGTGCATCGCTGTCTGCACGACGGCCGCGATCGGTTTCCTGCCTGGAGACAGGCGGCACGTCCCGACAGGTGCGCAACCGACCTGACCGGCGCCTCCGCGCAACTCCGCCGCGGCGTTAAGGACTTGCCGATTACTACATTGAGGTCATTCCGCCACGGTTGACGGGTCCGTGACCGGCGAATGATCGGCGTCCGCGGCGCGGCCGTCCGCGCGGGCGGTATCCGTCGCGCGAACCGGCCCGTTAACGGTAACCACACCGCGATTCCGCCGCGTCGTCGCGGCGCGATTGTCCGGATTCGGTTCGTTTCCTAGTGTGCGGCCGGCCCCCTTCGCCAGTAGGCGATGGCCCGACCCCTCCAACCAGCACAAAGGAAACTCCATGGCCAGCACATCCCGCAACAAGAATGGAGTAGCCATGCGACACTGCGTGGTCCACCCCATGTTCATCGCCGCCTCGGCCGCCGCCCTTCTCCTCGCCGCCTGCGGTGGCAGCGAGGGCGGTAGCGCGGCCTCCTCCACCGCCGACCTCGACGCTTCCGCGCAGGCCAGGAGGCCGATCGCGATCCGGCCCGGCAGCGACGTGATCGCGTTCTGGAGCCAGATCGCCGGCAACACGGTCAATGCCGCGCCAGCCGCAACGGATTCGACCCCTGAGGAGCGACGTCCGATCTACAACGTCGACCTGGCGACGGTCCACGTGGCGATGTTCGACGCCGTCAACGCCATCGACGGTTCGTACAAGCGCTTCGCGGCGCAGCCGAAGACCGACACCGAGGGCGCTTCCCTCGACGCCGCGGCGGCCGCCGCCGCGTATCACACACTCAAGGGGCTGTTCCCCAATCGCTCAGTGCAGTACCAGCAAGCCTACGACGATTACGTAGCCGGCTTGCCGGACAGCGACGCGAGACAGCGCGGGCTGCAGATCGGCCAGGAGGTCGCTGCGCAGATCGTCGCGTTGCGCGCCAATGACGGCCGCTTTACGCCGGTGACCTACACGCCGACCAGCCTTCCCGGACGCTTCCGCGGGACCAATCCGGTCAATACCTTCCTGCCCTACGTGCGCCCGTTCACGATGCAGAGCGCCTCGCAGTTCCGCGCCGACGGGCCGCCGCCGATCACCAGCGTCGAATACGCGGAGGATTTCAACGAAACCAAGGCGCTGGGCGCCGCCGGCAGCAGTGTGCGCACGGCCGAGCAGACCGAGATCGCCCGCTTCCATACCGAAGCACCCCCGCGGTTCTGGGCGCGCAACCTGCGCATCTTCGCCACCTCCGATCGCAGCGTCGCGGAGAACGCCCGCACCATGGCCGTGTTGTGGACCTCGCAGGCGGACGGACTGATCGCCTGCTTCGAGTCGAAGTACCACTTCGACTTCTGGCGCCCGACGAGCGCGATCCAGCTTGCCGACACCGACGGCAACGCCGCGACCGCTCCCGATCCGACGTGGACACCCGTCGTGCCGACTCCCAACCACCCCGAGTACCCCGCCGCGCACGGCTGCGGGACCGGGGGAGTGGCTGAAGCGCTGGAGCAGGTCTTCGGCACCAAGAAGCTGTCCTTCGACTTCACCAGCACGGTCACCGGAACCACCCATCACTTCGAGTCGACGGATGACCTCGTCAAGGAAGTCCAGCTTGCGCGAATTGCCGGCGGCATGCACTTCCGCACATCCACCGTGCACGGGGGGGTATTGGGCTCGAAGGTCAGCAGGTGGATCGTCAAGAATCACTTCCAGCCGCTAAAGCCCGGGGCCAAGTAAGGCCGATCACTGGATCGTTCCGGCACCGCGCTCCCCCATCCGCGTGACGGCCGGGGCCGCCTCCGAGGCGGCCCCGGCGCCCGCAGGGGCGATCGCCTGTTTTCGCGCCGCCGCTCAAAATGGTTGACGAGCGGGCCGGCGCGGAACAATCTGCCGCCAACACACATAGGCGCCTGGAGCCGTCGAGGATGTCCGACCGAAACTCTGCCGGCGCTGATGTCCGACGGTGGTCGGAGGCCGCGCGCAGCTGGCTCGCCGCGCGCCAGCGAGTGCTGCTGCCGGTATCGCTCGTGATCCTGCTTCTCTCGAGCGAGCTGCTGTTTCAGCCCGGCCTATTCGACTTCTGGTCGCCGGTCGACGTGCTTCTGGCCTGGCTGGAGTACCTGGCCGAGCTGAGCAGCATCGGGGCGGCGATGGTCATCGCCTACTGGCTCGTCGACGACCTGATCGGGCGCTGGCCGCCGGCGGGCCGCGGGCGCCTCCTCTGGATGGCCCTCGCCTTCCTCGCCGTGGCTTTCGGCAGCCTGTCGGCGATCACGATGGCGACGACCGGAGCGGCAACGCCGCCGCCTGCGGAGCTGACATTCACGCAGTCCATGCGCTGGGCCCTGATCGGCACCTTCCTCGTCTTCATGGACACGCTTTGGCAGAAGGCACGGCGCGCGGATTCGGAGGCGGCCGCCCTCACCTCCGGCGGCGCCATGCTCGCGCGAGAAGAGCGCGAACTGCAGCTGCGCCTGCTGCAGGCGCAGATCGAGCCGCATTTCCTGTTCAACACGCTCGCCAATGTCCGCCGGCTGTACCGACTGCATCCCGACCAGGGTGCCCAGATGATGGACAGCCTGAAGCGCTACCTGCAGGCGGCGCTGCCGAGCGTGCGGCGCGCCGATGCGACGCTCGCTGACGAGCTCGAACTGGTGCGGAGCTATCTCGAGCTGTTGCGCATGCGGATGGCTGATCGCCTCGCCTACACAGTCACCACGGACGCCGACCTGGCCGCCCTCCCGTTCCCGCCAATGATCGTCGTCACGCTCGTCGAAAACGCGATCAAGCACGGGCTGGAACCGTCGGAGCATGGCGGTCGCGTTGACGTCCGTGCGCGACGACTCGGCGCGATGCTGGAAGTCAGCGTGCGCGACGACGGCGTCGGCCTCAACGCGCAGTCGACGCACGGGTCGGGCGTCGGGCTGGCGAACGTGCGCCGCCAGCTGGTCGGTCGCTACGGCCCGGCAGCCCGCCTGCGGCTCGAACCGCAGGCGCAGGGATTCCGCGCCGCAGTCGAAGTCCCGCTCACGGCCGATCACGTTCCCGCAGTCCTCACCCCCGCGTGAGCATGCCCGCGATTCTCAGGACCCCACTGGCAGCGATCGAGCGGGCACTGCGCAGTGCCGCGCCGGCGCCAAACCCGTCGCGCCTGAAGGCGTGGCGGACGGTGCAGCTGGCGGTGGCGGTCGCCGGCACCATGGCGCTCATCCAGCTGAGCAGCATCTTCGCCGGCGTCCCCGACATGGCGCCGAGCGATCGCTGGGAAATCGTGATCGGGTCAATCGGCGGGCACTTTGCCGCCGTAGCAGCGCAACTCGCCATTCTTCATCTGGCGGTTCTCCCGCAGGCGGCACCGCCGGCGCTGCGCTGGCTGCGGTTCGGTTGCATGGTGTCGGCCGCAACTCTCATCAATACTGCACCGCCGCTGATGAACATCGACACCGCGTCGGTCCGCATCGGAATCGTGGAGTCGACGACGACCGTCGCGCTCTTCAGCATGTTCAATGCATTGCTGACAGCGACCTTCCTCGTGTATCAGCAAAGCGGACAGGCCAGAGGCGAAGAAGCATCCCGGCGGCTGCAGCAGCTGCAGCAGGAACAGCGCGCTGCCCGGCGGCGGCTCGTCGAGGCACAGCTTCAGGCAATGCAGGCGCGCGTCGATCCGCAGATGTTCTTCGACGTCCTCGACGCGGTGCAGCGCCTCTACGCGACCGATGCGTCGCGTGCCGAAGCAATGCTCGACGAACTCGTCGTGTTCCTGAGGGCCGCCCTGCCGCGCCTGCGCAGCGCTTCCTCTACGCTGGCGCAGGAATTCGAGCTCGCGGCTTCGTACTTCCGCCTGCGGACCCTGCGCGGCATCGCTCCGGCGGCCGTGCACATCGCCCTGCCCGATGGGCTTGCCTCGCACGCGTTCCCCGCCGGCGTGATCCTCCCTCTGGTGTCCGATACGCAGAGCGGTGTCATCGAAGTGGACGCCCGGCGCGGCGTCGGCGGACATGACATCACCGTTTCGCTGCGCTTCCGCCGCGCACCCGCCACGCGGGCGCTCGAGCAGGCGCGCGAGACGCTTACAGCGCTGTACGGCTCGACCGCCACGCTCGAGTGCCGCGAGACCGTCCCTGACGCGAACATCGAGACCCGCATCACCCTCGCCCATGACACACCCTGACCCAAGCGGCGAAGGCCCGACCGCGATCGTGGCCGAGGACGAGCCGATGCTGGCGGACGAGCTCGTCGAGAATCTCGCCGCGCTCTGGCCGCGGCTGAACGTCGTCGCCCGGGCCACCGATGGCGTCGCCGCGCTGCACGCGATCGAGCAGCACGCGCCGACGATCGCCTTCCTCGACATCCGCATGCCGCGGCTGACCGGTCTCGACGTTGCGCGCCAGGTCTCGGGGCGCTGCCACGTGGCGTTCATCACGGCCTTCGACCAGCACACCCTCGAGGCCTTCGAGGCCGGCGCCCTCGACTACGTGCTCAAGCCGATCACCCCGGCGCGCCTCCTGATCACCGTCCAGCGGCTGAAGGCGCGGGTTTCCGAGACGCCCCGCGATCTTGCGCACCTGCTCGACCAGGTCACGCCGAAAGTCAACCGGCCGGCCGTCGCGAACTACCTGCAGTGGATCACCGCCTCGCGCGGCGCGGCGGTGCGGCTCATCACCGTCGAGGAGGTCCTGTACTTCCGTGCCGACAACAAGTACACCGTGGTCACGACCCCGGACTCCGAGGCGCTGATCAGGAAGTCGATCAGGGAACTCGCTGACGAACTCGACCCGACGATGTTCTGGCAGGTGCACCGGTCCAGCGTCGTCAACGTGCACGCGATCGACAGCGTCGTGCGCGACGAACGCGGAAAGATGACGCTGCGCCTGAAGGGCCGCAGCGAGACTCTGCCCGTCGCCGAGCAATACAACTACCTGTTCCGCCAGATGTAGCCGATCCACCCGAGGAGAACCGTCATGCCAACGAAGGACCGCTGCACCAGCACCCTTACCCGCCGTCAGGTCATCGCGTTGCTGGCCGCCTTCGGCGTCACGCACGAAGCGCTCGCCCAGGATCCTGCGCGCACGAATTCCCGCAGCTACAAGGTTGTGTTCGAGAACGAACGGGTCCGCGTGCTCGAGTACGTGAGCCGTCCCGGCCTCGGCGTTTGCGGACGCGGCAAGCACTGGCATCCGCCGCACCTCAACCTGCTGCTGACCGATTCCAAGGCGAAGATCACCACCGCCGAGGGCAAGACCTTCATCGTCGACAAGAAGGCCGGCGACGTCTTCTGGGAGGATGCCGCAACGCACACGGTCGAGAACATCGGCGGCAGCGGCGTGCGCGCCTACATGGTCGAACTGAAGGATCGCGACTGGCAGCCGAGCAGCGGCTGAGCGCGGTCCGCTACGCGCCGGGCCTGATCGTCGCGAAGACGCGGCGCGGCTACTCGTCCGCGGGAACGGCCGCGAAGGCGCGCTCGAGCTGCGCGCGATCGCCGTCGCTCAGATCGACCGCGAGTGCTTCCGATATGTGCGCCAGGTGCGGCGCGCTCCGGGACGGACCAACGACCGGGGACGCGCAGTCAGGATGTCCGAGGATCCATGCGAGCGCTACAGCC
>JAOUJD010000191.1 GCA_029883565.1 Burkholderiaceae bacterium | reverse complement strand
CCGGCTGTACCAGCCGTTGCCCCCCGCCCGTGGCCCTCCTCCGCCGATCCCGCCGCCGAGCGCAAAGATAAACGCGAGGAACCCCGCTCCGATCGAGAGGCCGAGGAGGCCGATGAGCAACCAGGTCAGGAAGCCGACGAGTCCGCCGGTGGTCAGCGCACCCCCGACGCGACCGAAAAGACGACGGAAGATCGAGCCGCCCACCAGCGCGAAGATGAACAGGAACGGCAGCAGCGAAAACAAACCGGGCACACCGCTCGACGGCGGGCTCAGCTCCGGCTCCGGCAGCGGCTCGCCCTCGATCACGCGCAGGATCCGGTCGACACCGGTGGCGATCCCGCCGTAATAGTCGCCGCGGCGGAACTGCGGCACGATGTCCTCGTCGATGATGCGGTTCGCAATTGCGTCCGGCAGCGCGCCCTCGAGGCCGTAGCCGACTTCGACGCGCAGCTTCCGGTCGTTGAGCGCGACGATCAGGATCGCGCCATCGTCGATCTTCCCCCGGCCGAGCTTCCAGGCATCGGCGACGCGGATCGCGTACTGCTCGATGGCCTCCGGTTGCGTCGTCGGCACCACCAGCACCGCGACCTGGCTGCCCTTCTGCTGTTCGAACGCCCGCAGCTTGGCATCGAGTGCCGCGACCTGGTCTGGCGTCAGCGTGCCGGTGGCGTCGGTCACCGGCGACGACAGCGCAGGCACCGGCACCAGCGACTGGGCCGGGGCGGCCGGCGCGACGAGCAGCATGGCCGCGGCGCAGAACGCCGCCGCCATGCCGGTGAGCCGACGAATTCCCTTTGCCGTCACGAGCATGGGCCGCGCCGCCTGACGGCGGCGCCGCTCAGCGTCAGTTGCTGCCGGCTGCCGGCGCCGGCGCCGGCGAACTGAAATCCACTGTCGGCGGCTTGGCGATCGCAGCCTCGTTCTCGACGGTGAAGTTCGGCTTGACCTTGTAGCCGAAGACCATCGCGGTGAGGTTGGTCGGGAACTGGCGCACCGTCACGTTGAAGTCCTGCACCGCCTGGATGTAGCGGTTGCGTGCGACCGTGATGCGGTTCTCGGTGCCCTCGAGCTGCGCCTGCAGGTCGCGGAAGTTCTGGTCCGACTTGAGCTCCGGGTACCTCTCGACCACGACCATGAGGCGCGACAGGGCGCTCGACACTTCCGACTGCGCCGCCTGGAACTGCTGCAGCGATGCGGGGTCGTTGGCGTCGACGTTGATCTGCGTCGCCTTGGCGCGCGCTTCCGTGACCCCGACGAGCACGGCCTGCTCCTGGGCGGCGAAGCCCTTGACGGTATTGACCAGGTTCGGGATCAGGTCTGCGCGCCGCTGGTACTGGTTCACCACTTCGGACCACGCGGACTTCACCTGCTCGTCCTGGACCTGCAGCGTGTTGTAGCCACAGGCCGAAAGAAACAGGCTCGCAACGGCAATCAAGGCAACTCTGACGGAACGCATCGACAGCTCTCCTTCGCGAAGGGACGCCCACCGGTGGCGTGCATTATGGGGCGATCGGCCGAAATCGCCAGTCCCCGCCGCCGCCACCGCCCCTCACCAGATGCGAACCACCTGCTCGGACGGCAGGTACAACCCGTCGCCCGGCTGCACGTCGAAGGCCCGCGCGAACGCCGGCAAGTTGCGCACGACGCCGTTGCAGCGGTACTCCGGCGGGCTGTGCGGATCGGTGAGCAGGCGCTTGCGCGCCTCGTCGTCGCGGTACTTGCGCAGCCAGATCTGCGCCCAGCCGATGAAGAAGCGCTGGTCCCCGGTGTAGCCGTCGATGGTCGGGGCCGGCTCGCCGCCGAGCGTCCGCTGGTACGCCTTGTACGCGACCGCGACTCCCGACACGTCGCCGATGTTCTCGCCCAGGGTCAGTTCCCCGTTCACCTGCATCCCCGGCAGCGGACTGAAGGCCGAGTACTGCTCGACCAGGCGCCGGGTGCTCGCCTCGAAACGGGCGCTGTCCTCCGCGGTCCACCAGTCGCGCAGCGCTCCCGTGCCGTCGAACTTGCGGCCCTGGTCGTCGAAACCGTGGCTGATTTCGTGGCCGATCAGGGCACCGATGGCGCCATAGTTGATGGCGTCGTCCGCGTTCATGTCGAAGAACGGCGGCTGCAGGATGGCGGCCGGAAACACGATCTCGTTGCCGAGCGGATTGTAGTAGGCGTTGACCGTCTGCGGCGTCCTGGACCATTCGGTCCGGTCGACCGGCCCGCCCAGCCTCGCAAACCGGCGCTTCGCATCGACCTCGCGCGCGCGGTGCACGTTGCCGACCAGGTCGTCGCGTCTGATCACGAGCCCCTGGTAGTCCTTCCAGTGCTCGGGGTAGCCCACCTTCACCGCGATGCGCCGGAGTTTCTCGTGCGCCTCGCTGCGCGTGTCCGCACCCATCCACTCTAGCTCGTCGATCGAACTGCCGAAACTCTCGAGCAGGTTCGCCACCAGCGCGTCCATGCGCCGCTTCGCCAGCGGCGGGAAATGCCGTGCGACGTAGGCCTTGCCCAGCAGGTCGCCGAGCGCGGCTTCCGTCTCCGCCAGGCCCCGCTGCCAGCGCGGCCTGATCTCCGGCGTGCCGGACAGCGTGCGGCCGTGGAAATCGAAGTGCTTCTGCACCAGCGCATCGCCCAGGTAAGGCGCGTGGGCGTCGATGGCGCGGACCTGGAGGTAGTCCTTCCACGTGACCAGCGGCACCTCGGCGAGCATCCGGCCCAGTTCGACGAAGTAGCTCGGTTCGCCGATGACGAGATGGTCGTGCCCCGCGGCGCCGAGCGCGTCGAGATAGCGCGCCCAGTCGATGCCCGGCGTGGCCCGCGTCGCAGCGGCGACGTCGAACGGGTTGTAGATCTTGTCGACGTCGCGCAGGTCCACCTGGGACCAGGAAACCCGCGCCAGCCGCGTCTCGAACGCCAGCACCCGCGCGGCGGCGGCCGGCGCATCCTCGCGCCCGGCGACCGACAGGATCTCCGCGACGTACGCGAGGTACTGCGCGCGCATGCCGGCAAACCGCGCGTCGTCCTCCAAGTAGTAGTCCCGATCCGGCATGGCGAGTCCGGACTGGTCGGACCACACCGTGTACCTGTCCGGATGCTTCGCGTCGGGTTCGACGATGGTCGCGATCGGGTTCGGAATGCCGAGGAGCGTCGCGCGGGCCAGGTAGGCGAGCAGCGCCGGGCGGTCATCGATCGCGGCGATGCGGGCCAGCTCGGGTTCGATGGGCGCGAGTCCCCGGCGCTCGATCGTGGCTTCGTCCATGAAGCTCGCGTAGAAATCGCCGAGCAGCTGCGCATCCGAGCCCGTCGCCGCGCCGGCAGCGGCGGCTTCCTCGACGATGGCCCGGAGGCTGGCTTGGACGTCGTCCCGCAGCTTGACCCACGCCCCGTAGCGGGGCTTGTCCGCGGGAATCTCCGTCGTCGCCAGCCACCGTCCGTTGACGTAGCGGTAGAAGTCGTCCTGGGGGCGCACTCCCGGATCGATGTTCCCGAGCAGCACCCCGGACGACCGGGCCGCCGCGGAAGGTCCGGGAACCGGCACTGCCGCTGGCGGCACGGGAGGCGTGGCGGCACAGGCAGACAGCGTCAGGACACAGGCGAGCGGCAGCGACCAGCGCATGATCTCGGGCGTCTTCGTTCAGGAGAAGGGTGAGTGCCCACGACGGACACGTTCGACGGGCCCTGCAGTATAGCGGATCAGGCCACACCGACCCGCAGGTGCATCGGCCAGCGCAAGGTACGCGAGGCCCCCGGAGCCCAATGCCGGTCCAGCAGCGGACGCAACGCCGGCAGGGGATCGGATCCGAGTTCGTCCTTGAATCGCTGCACGGCCGACCAGGTTTCGAGGTACCCCATCACCTGCGGCAGGTCCCAGCACGTCGTCAGCTCGAAGTCCGGCGCGCACACCTCGCGCCAGGGGAAGGGCAGGGTTCGATAGCCTTCCTCGACATAGCGCCGTTCCGGAGGCCAGAAGCGCCCCACGACCCGTGCATAGAAATGATCGATGACGGCATCGACGCCGGCATCCACGCGGAATTTCCCGTAAGTCCACAGGGCGATGACGCCCCCGGGCGCGAGCACGCGACGGCACTCGGCATGGAAACGTTCGAAGTCGAACCAGTGCGCAGCCTGCGCGGCGGCCACGAGTGCGGCACGGCTGTCGCCGACGGGAAGGCGTTCGGCGAGGCTCGCCACGTAGTGCACACGCGGATGTGACCGGGCACGGGCCAGCTGGCTGCGGCTGCCGTCGACCGCGATCACTGATTCGAAGTGCTGCGCGAGCGCGAGCGCCGCCTGGCCGTTGCCGGTGGCGCAGTCGATCGCGAGTCCGTGCATCGGCGCCTGTGTCGCCACGAACTCGAGCAGCGCCGGCGGATACGCCGGCCGGTAACGGCTGTACGACCCGGACTGCCGCGAGAAGTGATCCTTGAAGCTCATGCGCCCCACGGCCGGCGATGGTGCCCGCTCCGCAACGGCTTCGCAACGGCGCGCCGGGTGCTGCACTAGAATGTCCGCCCATGGACGGAATCGAGGTCGTCGACATCGCCCACGCGATCCAGCTCGCGGTGGCGCCGGTGTTCCTGCTCTCGGGCATCGGCGTGCTGCTCGGCGTGCTCACGAACCGGCTCGCCCGCATCGTGGATCGCGCGCGCAAGGTCGGGGAGACGCTGCTGCATGCCGCGTCGACGGACCCCGGCGATTCACACCACCAGCTGCAGGTCGCCGCCCGGCGCTCCCGCTTCATCAATGTATCGATCACCTTGAGCACGATGGCGGCGCTGTTCGTTGCGCTGGTCATCGCGCTGCTGTTCGCGAGCACGTTCGTGCCGATCAATCTCGCCGGCCCGGTGGCGGTGCTGTTCGTGCTGGCGATGGCCGCGCTGGTGGGTGCCTTGCTCAGTTTCCTGCTCGAGGTGCGCGTCGCCATCGCCGCACTGCGCATCGGGAGCCCGTGATGCACAGAAAAAGACCCCGGGCTTGTGGCCCGGGGTCGAGTAGCGGACTTTTGTCGAAGGGAAGGGAAAAGTCCGCCAGGGGATCGGTCCATCCTGACTCAGTGCAGGCGCGCCCACTGCAGCACCTTCACGTCCCTGAGGTGCCGTCCCATGTTGCGCGCAATGATGTTCGCCGCCTCGCGCAGCTCACGCCCGCTGCGCCGTGGCTGGCCGTCGAGTTCGACGACCCCGCGATATTCCTGCAGGCCGCGGGGATCGGGCTCCTCGACCAGGAAGTGAGCGTAGTACTTGATGCCCATGGCGGGTAAAGCTACCGATGGCACCTGGCGATTTCCGTGACCACGCGCACACTCCACGGCCCCTGCAGGACGGGCGCGCCGAAACATGACCCGTTACCGCAGACCTGAACCCGCCGGCTCCAGGTACGCGACCGCCGAGGGCGCGCGGCGCCTGCGCGAGGAACTCGACTACCTGTGGCGCATCCATCGCCCGCAGGTGACGCGTGCCGTCGCAGAGGCTGCCGCGCAGGGGGACCGCTCCGAGAACGCCGAGTACATCTACGGCAAGAAGCAGCTGCGTGAAATCGACCGTCGGGTGCGCCACCTGCGCAAGCGACTCGACGGCCTGGTCGTGGTGACCCGGCCGCCCGACGACGTGACGCGGGTCTTCTTCGGCGCGTGGGTACGCATCGAAGACGAGGAAGGACTCGAGATCGAGATCCGCATCGTCGGACCGGACGAGATCGACCCGGCACGCCGCTACGTCAGCATGGACTCGCCGCTGGCGCGCGCCCTGATGGGACGCCGCCGCGACGACGAGATCACGGTCGAAGTGCCGGGCGGGCCGCGGACCTACGTCGTGACGGAGGTTCGTTACGAGAGCGAAACCGGGGAGTGATCCGGGGTCGTCGGTCG
>JAOUJD010000190.1 GCA_029883565.1 Burkholderiaceae bacterium | reverse complement strand
TGTTAATGTGCACTGTGTCCCCATCGCCGCCCGCCATCGGCCGTTGCTCGCCGCCATGGCCTTTCTGATGCCCGCAATCCCGATCCGCCTCGTGTCGTTCCTCGCGTCTGGCGTGCGCGTGCTCGCCGCCGCGGCCACCATGGCGATTCTAGGTTGCGCCACCCCCGTCACGCCCGCAGCGGCCCCGAAGCCCGTCGCCGCTCCCCCTGCGCCCGTCGCCGGTGCGGAGCCGGCGGCACCAGCGGCAGAGGCGGCCCCCGACGTCGACTTGTCGGGAGCCCTGCTGTACCAGTTGATGGCGGCCGAGGTCGCGGCCCAGCGTGGCGAGATCGGCACGGCCTACGCGGTCTACCTGAAACTGGCGGCCGAAACGCGCGACCCCCGCCTGGCGCGCCGCGCGACCGAACTCGGACTGCAGGGCCGTGCGCTGACCGAGAGCCGTGAGGCCGCGCGCCTGTGGCACGAGCTCGCACCCGGCTCCACCGAGGCGAGCCAGTCGCTTGCGATGCTCGAAGCCGCGAGCGGTCGTTTCAACGAAGCCTATGTGCTGTTCAGCGAGCAGCTGAAGGGTGCAGCGCGGCCGGCCGACGAGTTGTCCAGGATCCAGCGCGCGCTGACCCGCAGCCAGGACCGTGCCGGCGCCTTCGTGCTGCTGGAGCGCCTCGCGGAGCCCTATGGCAAGACGCCGGAAGTGCGTCTCGTACTCGCCAACGGCGCACACGCGGCCGGGCTGAGCGACCGTGCCATCGAGGAAGCGAAAGCCGCGGTCAGGCTGGCGCCCGATTCCGAGCGCGCGGCGCTCACCGCGGCGCAGTACATGCAGGCGAGCGACCGACCCGGAGCCCTCGCGCTGCTCGCGAGTTTCGTCGAGCGCAACCCGAACTCCGCCGAGGGCCGGCTGGCCTATGCGCGGATGCTGATCGCCGACCGGCAGTACGACGCCGCACGCGTCCAGTTCGACCGACTGCTGAAGGCGGACCCGAAGAATCCCGATCTCGTCTACTCGATGGCGCTGCTGTCGCTGCAGGGCAACCTGCGGGCCGACGCCCGTTCCTACCTTGAGCGCTACCTCGCCCTCCTGGAGGAACCCGGCAACGAGGAGCGCGACGCCGATGGCGCTTACCTGAACCTCGCCCAGCTCGCCGAAGACGAGAAGCAGTACGCCGAGGCGCTGAAGTGGCTGCGCATGATCGAGGGCGGCGAAGAGTACCTGCCGGCGCGAGTACGGGAAGCGCTGGTGCTGGCCAAGATGCAGCGGCTCGATGAAGCGCGCAAGGTCCTTCACGACGTCAAGCCACAGTCGGACGAGGAACGGGTGCAGCTGATCCTTGCCGAGGCGCAGCTGCTGCGCGACGCGCGACGCGACGAGGAGTCGTACGCCCTGCTGTCGCAGGCTCTTGCGAAGAGCCCGGACAACCTGGCGCTGCTCTACGACACGGCGATGGCGGCCGAGAAGACGAATCGCCTGCCGGAGATGGAAAGGCACCTGCGCCGCGTGATCGAGCTGAAGCCCGATCACGCGCACGCCTACAACGCGCTCGGATATACGCTCGCCGACCGGAACATGCGGCTTCCCGAGGCGCTCCAGCTCATCCAGAAAGCGCAGCAGTTGAGTCCGGACGATGCCTACATACTCGACTCGCTCGGCTGGGTTTACTTCCGGATGGGAGACCTGAAGCTGGCGCGCGATTACCTGCAACGGGCCTACAACGCGAAGCCGGAGCCCGAGGTGACGATCCATCTCGCGGAAGTGCTCTGGACGGCAGGCGAGAAGGATGCGGCGCGCAAGCTGCTGCGCGAAGTGCGCTCGCAGGAACCCGGCAACGAGTTGCTGAAGTCGACCATCGCCCGCCTTCGCATCTCGCTGTAGCCATGGTTGTCCTGCCGCCACTGCGACACCGGCCGGCTGGCGGGCTGCGACGGCTCCTGCTCCCGTGCGTTTGGATCCTGCTGGTTGCGGGCTGCGCCACGCCGCAAGCGCCGGCCGACCGAGCGTACTCAGGGCGCTTCTCCGCGGTCGCCACGCAAGGCGAGCGACGTGAAAGCGTGTCCGGACGCTTCAGCCTCGAAGTCCGCGGTGCCCGGCAGACGATCGATCTCGCCACTCCGCTCGGGACCACGATGGCCCGCATCGAGGTCGGCCCGGACGGTGCCCGAGCCACGGGGCCACAGATGCAGGAGGTGCGGGGCGATAACCCGGATGCGCTGACCGAGCAGCTGCTCGGGTGGCGGCTGCCCGTTTCCGGCCTGTCGGACTGGATCGAGGGTCGACCGGCACCCGCTCGCTTTGCGCGCGTCGAGCGCAGCGGAGACCGTCCGACCCTGATCGAACAGGATGGCTGGATCGTCACGCTGGCCGATTACTTCGACGGCACCCGCCGCCCCCGCCGGATGGTGCTCGAGCGGGCGGCTTCGCCGCCGGCACCGGCCGTCGTGCTGCGGCTGGTGATGGACGATCCGGCCGGTTGACACGGACGACCCCGGGACGCGTTCAGGTTCGGCACGGCACCGTCCCCACGCGGACTCGCTCGGCGCACGACTAACATCGGAATCATGGAGTTGCTGCTCGGACTTCCCGCCCCCGCCAAGCTGAACCTGTTCCTGCACGTGACGGGCCGGCGGGCCGACGGATACCACACGCTGCAGACCGTCTTCCAGCTGATCGAACTCGCGGACTGGCTCGACTTCGAGCGCCGCGGAGACGGGCGGATCGTGCGCGAGGGCGACCTGCTTGGGCCTGTCGAGGACGACCTCGTGGTCCGGGCAGCACGCGCATTGCAATCGGCAACGGGCGCGCGCTGGGGCGCCACACTGCGGGTCGCCAAGAGAATTCCCGCAGGCAGCGGCATGGGCGGCGGATCGTCTGACGCGGCGACGGCGCTGATCGCGCTGAACCGGCTCTGGGACCTCGGGCTGTCGCGTGCCGAACTCGCGGCGTGCGCGCTGCCGCTGGGGGCCGACGTGCCCTTCTTCCTGCACGGCAGCAACGCGTTTGCCGAAGGCGTGGGCGAACAATTGCAGGCCGTGCCGACCCCAGCCGCCTGGTACGCCGTCGTCTGGCCCCAAGTGCATGTTTCGACAAAGGAAATCTTCGGCGACCCCGGTTTGACACGAAATACCAAACCCACGAAAATGTCGGACTTTTCTGCTGCAGCCGGACGCTTTCCGCAAGCACTTTTTGGCGCCAACGACCTCGAAGCGGTCGCAAGGCGCCGGTTCCCCGATATCGACCTCGCTCTTCAGCGGCTGTGCCGCCACGGAGCAGCGCGAATGACGGGATCGGGCAGTGCGGTCTTCGTGCCGACCACCTCGGAGGACCGCGCGTCCGAGGCGCTGGCTGAGTGCCCGTCCCAATGGCAACGCTGGGCGGTGCGAGGATTGAGCGAACACCCGCTCGCGGCATGGTGAGGCGTTCGCTGCAGTGGGCACGGCAGTAGCAGCACTGGTTTCAGCGCTGGGGAGTCGCCAAGCTGGTTAAGGCAGCGGATTTTGATTCCGCCATTCGAGGGTTCGAATCCTTCCTCCCCAGCCATCTACCTGAGGTGTCCGCCGGCAGGCGGGCAATTGCGACCGCCGTAATGTCATTGATGCCGGCGAGCGACGCAGGTGTCGCTCGTCGTTGCGGCGAGTCTTTTGATGAACGCGCGCGCCGGAGCGGCTGGCGGCGCGCAGGGTGCCCGGCGTGAGCCGCAGCACAGGGAGCCGCGAACGCGGTGATGCCATGGCCTTGCTGGTCCCTGACAACCTGATGGTGTTCACGGGCAACGCGAATCCGCGTCTTGCCCAGGCCGTGGCACAGCACCTGAACATCCGCCTCGGCAAGGCCCAGGTGTCGCGGTTCTCCGACGGCGAAGTGATGGTGGAACTGTTCGAGAACGTGCGCGGCAAGGACGTCTTCGTGCTGCAGTCCACGTGCTCGCCCACCAACGACAACCTGATGGAACTGATGATCATGGCCGATGCGCTGAAGCGCGCATCGGCCGGACGCATCACCGCCGCCATTCCGTACTTCGGGTATGCGCGGCAGGACCGGCGGCCGCGCAGCGCACGGGTGGCGATCAGCGCCAAGGTGGTCGCCAACATGCTGCAGGTCGCGGGCATCAACCGCGTGCTGGTGATGGACCTGCACGCCGACCAGATCCAGGGGTTCTTCGACATCCCGGTCGACAACATCTACGCGGCCCCGATCCTGCTGGGCGACATCTGGAAGCACAACTACGACAACCTGGTCGTGGTGTCGCCGGACGTCGGCGGCGTCGTGCGGGCGCGCGCGATCGCGAAGCGGATGGACGCGGAACTCGCCATCATCGACAAGCGACGCCCGCGCGCCAACGTCGCCGAGGTGATGCACATCATCGGCGAAGTCGAGGGGCGCAACTGCGTGATCATGGACGACATGGTCGACACGGCGAACACGCTGTGCCAGGCCGCGCAGGCGCTGCGCGAGCGCGGCGCGCAGCGCGTGATGGCCTACGCAACGCATCCGGTGCTGTCGGGCAAGGCGGCGGAGCGGATCGCCGGTTCGGTGCTGGACGAACTGGTCGTCACGGACACGATCCCGCTGTCGGACGACGCGCGGTCGTGCGCCAAGATCCGGCAGCTGTCGTGTGCGGCGCTGCTGGGCGAGACGATTTCGCGCATCGCGCGCGAGGATTCGGTGAGTTCGCTGTTCATCGAGTGAAGCCGGGCAAGGGAGCGCCACCCTGCTGTTGTCCGCATGATCAGAAGGGGACCGCCGGTCGAACCAGCCGGTCCTCTAGAAGCAAAGGCAACGAAATGGTTCGTTGCCTCGCGACGCAGGCGGTCTGCGTCGATTGAACGGCAGTGGTGACTGGTCGCGGTCCGCTGCCATAACTGGAGAAGCAGATGAAAGTCGTAGCAACCAAACGTAGCGCGCAGGGAACGGGTGCGAGCCGCCGTCTGCGCCACACCGGCAAGGTGCCGGGTGTGCTTTATGGCGGCAAGGCGGACGCGCAGGCGATCGAGGTCGACCACAACGATCTCTTCCACGCGCTGCGCAAGGAGAAGTTCCATGCATCGATTCTCGACATGGACCTGGACGGCAACAGCGAGCGCGTGCTGCTGCGCGCCTTCCAGATGCACCCGTACAAGCCGCAGGTGCTGCACATCGACTTCCAGCGTGTCGCGGAGGACCAGAAGATCCACATGCGGGTGCCGCTGCACTTCACTGGACAGGAGAATTCGCCGGCGGTGAAGGTCTCCGGCGGCCTGATCAGCCACGTGCTGTCGGACATCGACGTGGCCTGCCTGCCGAAGGACCTGCCGGAGTTCATCGAGGTCGATCTCTCCGGGCTCAACGCCCACGAGACGGTGCGGGTGCTCGACCTGAAACTGCCGGCAGGTGTCACGCCGGTGCTCAAGGGCAAGGAGAACCCGGTCGTCGTCGCGGTCAGCACGCACGGCGAGACCGCGGAGGAGGAGGCGGTTGTGGCAGCTCCCGCATCGGCCGACGTCCCGGCCACGGCCCAGAAGGCCCCGGCAGCCCCGGCGGCCGAGGCAGCCAAGGGCGGCAAGGAAGCCAAGGGCGGCGACAAGAAGAAATAGGCCGCCTGAGGGCGGCGCCGCGTCGGCCGAACGGCCGCTGCGGCACAATCCGGCCCGTTGCCGATGCTTGGCAGCGGGCCTTTTCATTTCCCCATGAGCGACGGCATCGACCACAGCGCGCGCATTCGCCTCATCGTCGGGCTCGGCAACGCCGGACCCGAATACGAGGACACGCGCCACAACGCCGGCTTCTGGTTCGCTGACGCGGTCGCGAACGATGCCGGCGCGCGCTTCGCCCACGAGCGCAAGTTTCACGGTGACGTCGCGCGGGCGAAGATAGGCGGCAGCGAGCTGT
>JAOUJD010000189.1 GCA_029883565.1 Burkholderiaceae bacterium | reverse complement strand
AGGAGCGGCATTCGGGCTGATGCCGCTGTTCACCGCGGTCGCGCCGCTGATGGTGGTGATGTTCATGCTGGGTCTCGGACTCGGCGCTGCGCAACCGAACGTGATGTCGCTGCTGCATGAGCGCTCGCCAGAGGGACGCGTCGGCGAGGCCCTGGGGCTGCGCACCATCGTGATGAACAGCAGCCACATCGTGCTGCCGCTCGTGTTTGGAGCCTTCGGCACCGTGCTCGGAACGTCGCCGGCGTTTTCGCTGATGGGGGCGGCGCTGGTCGGCGGCGGGTGGTCGGCGCACCGCTGGACGCGGAACGAAGCGCCCAGGTCCGGACGATGAAGTCCGCTTTGCCCGACATCCCTGGCCGGCTCAGCCGCGCCGCGATCACCGCATCGCTCGAACGCTTCCTTGAAGGATGGGACGGCGCCGCACCCGTTTGGGTGTTCGGGTACGGATCGCTCATCTGGAAGCCGGAGCTGGCATTCGACCGCCGCGTGACCGCGCGCGTGCACGGCTACCATCGGCGACTGTGCCTGTGGAGCCGCGTGAACCGCGGCACCCCCGAGAGCCCGGGTCTCGTCGCCGGACTCGACCGCGGCGGGTCGTGCGCCGGTGTTGCCTATCGGGTGCCCGGGCCACTCGCGCGGTCGCAACTCGAGCAGTTGTGGGAGCGGGAGATGTTCATGGGGTCGTACACGCCGCGCTGGCTGCGGTGCCGCCTGCCCGACGGTGCGCACGAAGCGGCGCTTGCCTTCGTCGTGCGGCAGGACGCGCCGAACTACGCGGGCAAGCTCAGCGAGCCGGACATCCTCGAAGTGTTCCGACGCGGCAGTTGCGGCCGCTTCGGCACCAGCCTCGAGTATCTGGTGAACACGGTCCGCTCGCTGCACGAACACGGGTTGCGGGATCCCCACCTGGAGCGTCTCGTTCGCCACGCCGGGGTCGGGTGCGAACCGCGCCCGCGGCGCCGAACCTAGAATCCGCTTCCATGAACATCGCCGACATCCGCACCGACTACGCCCGCGCCGCCCTCGACGAGGAACACACCGACGCGGACGCCGTGCGCCAGTTCACGCGCTGGTGGGACGAGGCCATGTCCGCCCAGGTGCGCGAGGCGAACGCGATGACGCTGGCGACGGCGGACGCGGACGGCCGGCCGGCGGCGCGCACGGTCCTGCTGAAGGGGTACGACGAGCGCGGCTTCGTCTTCTTCACCAACTATCTCAGCCGCAAGGGGCGCGAGCTCGAGGCAAACCCGCGCGCCTGCCTGCTCTTCTTCTGGCCCGAACTCGAGCGCCAGGTGCGCATCGACGGATCGGTGCAGCGCGCGAGCGAGGCGGAGTCTGATGAGTACTTCCGCTCGCGGCCACTCACGAGCCGGATCGGGGCATGGGCCTCGCCACAAAGCGAGGTCATCGCGAGCAAGGCATGGCTGCTTGCGCGCGCCGCGGAAATGGGACTGCGGCATGGAGTGGCCCCGACGCGCCCGCCATACTGGGGCGGTTACCGGCTGACACCCGCCGCGATCGAGTTCTGGCAGGGACGGCCGTCCCGCCTGCATGACCGCCTGCTCTACACGCGCTCGGACCGTGGCTGGGACCGCGCGCGTCTCGCGCCCTGACTGCTCCGTCCCCTGAAAAAGCAGGTATTTGAAGGCGAATCAGAGGGGTCGCACCATCCCTCGGGGGCGTGCTGACGCTATCATTCACCCTTACGCAGCGCAGGGGGACGTGGATGAGCGAACAGCCGATCTCGATCATCATCGTCGAGGACGAGCCGGAGTTCCGGCGACGCTTCGTGCAGATCGTTGAAAACGAGCCCAGCATGACGCTGGTGGGCGTGGCCGCGAACAAGCGCGAGGCGCAGGTCATCATCGACCGCGAGTCGTTCGATGTCATGCTGATCGACCTGGGCCTTCCGGACGGCAGCGGCATCGAACTGATCCGGCAGGTCAGCCAGAAGAAGCCGGACGTCGACATCATGGTCGTGACCGTGTTCGGCGACGAGCAGCACGTCGTGTCTTCGATCGAGGCGGGTGCGACCGGCTACATCCTGAAGGACTCGGCCCCGGCCGACGTCATTTCCTGCATTCGCCTGCTGCGCGCCGGCGGGTCGCCCGTCAGTCCCGTGGTCGCCCGCAGCGTGCTGCGCGCCATCCGCAACCGCATGGGCACCACCGCGCCCGCTCGCACGCCGGGCACCGAGCAGAATCCGCTGTCCGCCCGCGAGACGGAGATCCTGCAACTGCTAGCGAAGGGCATGAGCTTCAACGAGATCGGCGAAATCCTCGGCATCTCTCCGCACACCGTCACGGCCCACATCAAGAAGATCTACCGCAAGCTCGCGGTGCACTCGCGCGGCGAGGCCGTGTACGAGGCGACCCAGATGGGCCTGCTGAAGAGCTGAGGCCCGGTTGCCCCTGACGCCCCCGGCCTTGCGCATGGCACGCCTGCTCGGTGCCGCCGTCCTGTGGCTGATGGCGGCGGTGCTGGTCGCTGCCCCGGCGCACGCGGACGAAACCCAGTCGATCGGCCGCATCGAGCTCACGCCCGGCAAGCGCGTGGCGTTCCCGGCTGCCGACGCCCTGTGGCAGTCGCACCGGCTCCCCATGCGCTGGTCCTCCAGCGGCGGTCGCAGCGACATCTGGCTGCGTTACTCCTTCGACCTGCAGGCCCAGCCGCAGGAGGGTTGGAGCATCCTGTTCGAAGTCCTGGCCAACGGCGGCCTCGTCTACCTGAACGGCAAGATGGTGGCCGAGGTCCCCCTCGACTCCGACAAGCGGCACGTTCACTGGCGCCGACCCCACCTGATCAATCTGCCGAGCGAATACCTGCACGCCGGCCAGAACCAGGTCCTTGTCTTCACCTCCTACGGCGCTGGAGTCCACGGCATCGGCGAGATCGACGTCGGACCGACGGCGGAACTGCAGCCGCAGTACGGCCGCGAGTTCTTCGTGAGCCATACGCTGCGCTGGATCTCGCTGTTGCTGACCATCCTGCTGGCGATGGGGTTCGCCGCACTGTGGTCCCGCCGCCGCTCCGAGTCCCTGTTCGGCCTGCTCTCGCTGATCGCCGCTTTCTGGGCGCTACGCTCGCTCGACTCCGTGTTCGAGTCCCTGCCCGGCGAAGCCAGGATGTGGACGCGCGGCGCGTTCTACGTCGGGACCGCGGCGTTCGCGGCGCTCGCCACCATCACCATGTGGCGCCAGAGCGGGCGCCAGAGCAGGACCGCGGAGGGAGGACTGATCTTCCTCGCCGCCCTCGGCCCGCTGCTGCTCGCGCTGGCCGGCGACTTGTTCGACATAACGGTCGGCCCGGCGTGGCAGGCGGTGATGCTGGGGGCCCTGGGCGTCGGGTTGCTGTCGCTGGCGCGCCACGCCCTGAGCGTTCCGACCTTTATGGTGAAGGGCATCGTCTTCGCCATCGGCGTGGCTCTCGCCGCCGCCGTCCACGACTACCTCGTCTACGTTGGCGTGCTCCCGTACGGCCATCCTGAACTCCTCAACATCGCGACGCCGATCCTGCTGGTCGCGCTGGGTTCGGCCCTGATCGACCGGTTCGTCCGGTCGCTTGCGGACGTCGAGAAGACGAACACCGAGCTGGAGAGCCGCATCCACGAGCGCGAGCAGTTGTTGAAGCGCAACTTCGATCGGCTGCGCGAAAGCGAGCGGGTCAAGGCGAGCGCGCAGGAGCGGCAGCGGATCATGCAGGACATGCACGATGGACTCGGCTCGCAGCTGCTGTCCTCACTGATGCTGGTCGAGCGCGGCGCGCTGTCCAACGAGCAGGTGGCGCAGATCCTGCGCGAATCCATCGACGACATGCGCCTGGCGATCGATGCCCTCGCGGCGGAGGACTCCGACCTGCTGTCGGCGCTGGGCAACATGCGCTTCCGCATGGAGCCGCGCCTGAAGGCCGCCGGCATGGAAATGCAGTGGGACGCGCGCGGCCTGCCCGAGGACGTCGACATCGATCCGGATGCCGTCCTGCCGGTGCTGCGCATCGTCCAGGAGGCGCTGACGAACGCGATCAAGCACAGCCGGGCGCGTGCCGTACGTGTCACCCTCGGCGTCGACAGCGACGGCGAGGCGCAGTGGCTCGTGATCCGCGTCACGGACAACGGCCGCGGGCTGGCCGCATCGACGAACACGAGCGGACGCGGCATGCTGAACATGCGCAACCGCGCTGGACGCATCGGCGGGTTGCTCAAGGTGGAGACGGTGCCCGGGGCAGGCACGATGATCCTGCTGCGCCTGCCGCTGCACGCCGGGCCCGGCCCCACCACGCGGGGCCAGCAGCTGCCTCTCAACACCGAAGCGGTCATCGAGCGCGTGCGGCAGGGCTAGCCCGCGAGCGGCGCGGCCGCCCGTACACTGCCGGCATGCCTCCGCCGGCCCACGACCCCGACTCGCTGTTCGACGACGAGCCCGTGCCGCCCGCCCCTGCGGCGACGGCGAGCGCAGTCGCGCCGGCCTGGCTCGACGAGGGGCTGTTCACGCTTGGCCGGCAGCTACCCCCCAGCGTCTTCCTCGGCACGTCGTCCTGGAGCTTCCCCGGCTGGCAGGACATCGTCTACTCGCGCCAGCACACCGAAGCACAACTGGCGCGCAACGGCCTGGCGGCCTATGCGCAGCATCCGCTGCTGCGGGCGGTCGGCATCGACCGCAGCTTCTACCAGCCGCTGGCCGTGGCCGACTATGTACGGTATGCATCCCAGGTGCCCGAGGAGTTTCGCTTCCTCGTGAAGGCGCCCGCGCTGGTGAGCGATGCCGTCGTGCGCCAGGAACGGGGGTCCCCGGCCGGAGCCAATCCGCATTTTCTCGACCCCGTCGCGGCCGCCGACCTCTTCGTCGGACCCGCGCTGGAAGGCCTTGGAGCACGTGCGGGCCCCCTGGTGTTCCAGTTGCCGCCGCTGACCCGCGAGTTGACGCAGGGCGACGCCGCGATCGCGACCATCGAGAAGATCGGAACATTGCTCGCCGGCCTGCCCGCGCGCGCGCACGGACTCGCGCCGATCTACGCGGTGGAACTGCGCAACCCGGAGCTGCTGACGCCGCGGTTCGTGCGGATGCTGCGCTCCCACGGTGCGCGACTGTGCATCGGCATCCACGCCCGCATGCCGCCCGCGGCGCGCCTGAGCGCCGCGCTGCACGCGATGGACGCGACCGAGGACGAAGGCGACGACTGGCGCATGAAGGGACCGCTGGTCGTGCGCTGGAGCCTGGCGAGCGGCTATCGGTACGAGGAGGCGAAGAACCGCTACGCGCCGTTCGACCGCCTGATCGATCCCGACATCCCGACCCGCGGCACGCTGGCGCACCTCATTCACGTCGCGCTGAAGAGCGGTCAGCCGAGCTTCGTCATCGTCAACAACAAGGCGGAGGGCAGCGCGCCGCTGTCGGTGATCGAACTGGCGCGCGCGGTCGTCGGCTGAGCCAGCACTGCGCGCGGCGGCTAGCCGGCGCGCGCGCCGTCCGTGTGCCGCTCGCCGGAGGCATCGATCCCGAGGTAGCGCACGCCCTGCTCATCGAGGAAGGCAAGGGCTTGCGTCACCGGCTTGAGCATGGCGATGGTCGCGCATGCCCCGGCCAGCACGCACAGCGGGGCAACGACCGAGATCGAGCGCCAGTGGGCGACCGGCCAGCCGGTCCGGGGATCGAGCAGGTGGCAGTAGCGGCGGCCATCGTGCTCGAAGAAGCGTTCATAGTCGCCGGACGTTGCCATCGCACCGGCCGGCACGGGAAGCGACGCGATCACGACTCCGGCATCTCCGCGTGGATCCTGCACGCCGACCTTCCAGGCCGAGCCGTCGGGTTGCGCCCCGATGATGCGCACGTCCCCGCCGAGATTCACCAGGCCGTGGCGCGCGCCCAGTTCCTGCAGTCGC
>JAOUJD010000188.1 GCA_029883565.1 Burkholderiaceae bacterium | reverse complement strand
CGAGCGCAGCGGGCGCATCGATGCAATCCAGGAACTGCTCGAGTCCGCCGTGATCGCCAGCCACCGGATCCAGCATGCGCTGCGTCCCGCGGTGCTCGACGCCGGCCTGGTCGCCGCCCTCGAATGGCTCACGCGCGGGTTTGCAGAGCGCAGCGGCCTGGCGGTTGAGTTCCAGAGCAACCGCGATGAGTTCGAGGTCGAGCCCGATCGCGCCGCGGCGCTATACCGTGTAGCTCACGAGGCGCTGACCAACGTGCGCAAGCATGCACGTGGCGCGAAGCGCGTCCAACTGCAGTTGTTCACCCAGCCCGACGAGGTTTCCCTCGAAGTCAGCGATGACGGGCCCGGCTTCGACACCGGCAGCCTGGAAGTGACGGCAGGGTTCGGCGTGCGGGGCATGATGGAGCGCGCCCGCGGTCTCGGCGGCTGGGCCGAGGTATCGTCATCCCCTGGACGGGGAACCACGGTGATGTTCTCGATTCCGCCGGCGTTCGCGCAGGCCGACAGTCGACCGGACACGCCGGCCACCGGGGGGACTGATGACGGTTAGGTTGATCGTGGTGGACGACCACGCGATCGTGCGTCGCGGAATCGTCCAGGTGCTCGCCGAGCACCCGGATGTGCAGGTCGTCGCCGAAGCCCACGATTACGCCAGCCTGCGCACCGAGCTCAAGAAGCACGGCGAACCCGATGTGCTCGTGATGGACGTCGGACTGCCGGGGAAGAACGGCATCGACATTCTGAAGGCGCTGAAGGAGGACCATCCACGGCTCAAGGTGCTGATGGTCAGCATGTACCCGGAGGATCAGTACGCGGTGCGCGCCTTCCGCGCGGGAGCCTTCGGCTACCTCAACAAGGCCAGCGCGCCGGAGAAGCTGCTCGAGGCGCTGTCCCAGGTCATCGCCGGCAAGAAGTACGTCACGCCGGAAATCGCGCAGGCGCTGATCGAGAACCTGAACGCGCCCGAGGACAACGCCGCGCCGCACGAAAAGCTGTCGGACCGCGAGTTCCAGACCATGAAGCTGATCGCTTCCGGCAAGCGCCTCGCCGACATCGCCGATGCACTCGCCCTGAGCCCGAAGACCGTCAGCGTCTACCGCGCGCGCATCCTCGAAAAGATGGGCATGAGCAACAACGCGGAGCTGACGCACTACGCGATCAAGAACGGGTTGGTCGAGTAACGGCGCACGGAACGCCCGCGCGGCGCGGGAGCCGCAGGCTAGCCGACCACGACCTTTCCGGGCCCGCTGCGCCGCGCCAGCCCGAGCGCACGCGAGGCCCGCGTCAACAGGTCGCCGAGAGCCTCGTCGTTGCGCCATTGCACGACGCCGGCGCTGAAGGTCAGCACCGAACAAATGGGGCCCGCGACGTAGGGCGCATCGGCCACGTCCTGCTGCAGTCGCGTGAGCGCCGCCAGGGCCTGCTCGACGCTGGTCCCGGTCAGCAGCACGCCATAGGCGAGTCCGTCAATCCGGCTGACGACATCGGTCGGTCGCAATGCGCCTTCGAGCCGCATCCCGAGATGAGCCAGCGCCTCCTCGCCCGCCGCGTGTCCGAGCCGGTCCCGCAGGTCCTGCAGGTTGTCCGCCTCGATGAGGGCAAGCGACAGCGCAAGACGCTGGCGCTTGGCCCGCGACTGCTCCGTCCGGAAACTTTCCTCGAAGCTGACTGCTGCGTCCGGCACCGCAGCCGCAGGCCCCGGTGCCGCGACCTGCTGCTCGAGTTCGCGAATGCGCGCAGCCAGCGCGTCGCGCTCCTTGCGCGCCTGCTGCAGTTCCGCGCGCAATTGCGCGAGTTCGCTGGCGCCGCAGGGCTGGCCCATCAACCGTCGCGCCCGATGAACCGGTTCGCCCAGCGGACCGCGCGATCG
The DNA here is from genome assembly GCA_029883565.1 of Burkholderiaceae bacterium. Classification (GTDB taxonomy): domain Bacteria; phylum Pseudomonadota; class Gammaproteobacteria; order Burkholderiales; family Burkholderiaceae_F; genus JAOUJD01. The sequence goes on along the minus strand of JAOUJD010000188.1, from coordinate 4,114 downwards.
CGCTGCGTGCCGTCCCCGGGCTCCTGCGCGCCCTGCGACATCGATGGCGGAGGCGACACCAGCGTGGCCGGCTTCGGCGGACCAACCAGTTCCTTTTCCAGCGCCCCGAAGTGCTGGCCGTTCGAATGCAGGCCCGCTTCGGCATCGGGCGGCGTCGTGCCGCGTCGCGGGCCGAAACTGACTCGCCAGTGGGTCTGCCCCATCGACGCCTTCATCATCGCCGGAAAGTCGTCCCCGGGAACCGCCGGCGAGAACAGGAACCCCTGCATCAGCTGGCAGCCCTGGTCGAAGAGCCGCGTCATCTGGCCCTGGGTTTCCACGCCCTCGGCCACCACCCGCAGCTTCAGGCTCTTGCTCATCGCAATGATGGCCGCGACGATCGCCGCGCTGTCCGAGCTCGTCTCGAGCTCTCGGACGAAGGAGCGATCGATCTTCAGCGTATCGATCGGCAGCCGCTTCAGGTATGAAAGCGACGAATAGCCGGTGCCGAAGTCGTCGACGGAGATCGAGACGCCGAGGTCCTTCAGCGCCTGCAGCAGCGGCAGCGTGGCGCCGAGGTTGTGCATCAGCACGGTTTCGGTCAGCTCCAGCTCGAGCAGGTGCGGATCGAGGCTGACGCCGCGCAGCGCTGCCTGCACGGGCTCGACCAGGTTCGCGCGCTGGATGTGCCGTCCCGAGATGTTGACCGACACCGGAAGCGGCGGCATCCCGGCCGCCGACCAGCGCATCATCTGCTCGCACACTTCGCGCACTGCCCACTCGGTGATCGGCACGATCAGGCCCGACTCCTCGGCCACGGTAATGAACTCGCCGGGCGGCACCAGTTCGCCGCCGCGTTTCCAGCGCATCAGCGCTTCGGCACCGACGATCTGGCCGTCCACCACGTTGACCTTCGGCTGGTAGTACAGGACGAGCTCCTGCCGCTCGAGCGCCCGGTGCAGCGCCGTCTCGAGCCGCCAGCGCTCCGCCGTGGCCGTGTTCATGGCGCTCGAAAACCGCAGCACCCCGTTGCGGCCGCTGTCCTTCACCGCGTACATGGCAATGTCGGCCTTGCGCAGCAGCGTGTCGACGTCGTTGCCGTCGGCCGGATACGCGGCCAGCCCGATCGACGCCGTGACGAACAGCTCGTGGCCGGAAAAGCTGAAGGGGCGGCGCATCGTCTCCATCAGGCGCTGGGCAACCGATTCGATGATCGTCGGATCGCACAGGTCGGTCAGCAGGATGGTGAACTCGTCGCCTCCCAGGCGCGCAACGCTGTTGCCCTGGATCTGCACCGGTGTCGCATGCGATCCGGCGGCCAGGCTGCGGTCGGCCGAGCCGATCGATGGCGGCTGTCCTGCCTGCATCGCCCCGACGCGGTCGGCTGCCCGCGCCACGGTGTCGTTCTCGCGGACGCACTGGAACAGCCGCTTGGCCACTTCGCGCAGCAACTGATCGCCCACCTGGTGGCCCAGCGTGTCGTTGATCTGCTTGAAGCGGTCGAGGTCGATGAAGAGCACGCCGACCGCGGTGCCGCTGGTCCGCGCGCGTTCGAGGGCCGACGAGAACTGGTCGCGGAAGAACCGCCGGTTCGGCAGTCCGGTCAGGCTGTCGAAGTTCGCGAGCTGGCGAATCTGGTCCTCCGCCTGCTTGCGCTCGGTGATGTCCTGGATCACGCCGTGCACGGCCTTGGCACCGCCCGCCTCGTCGCGGTCGATCTCTGCCTCAATGTGCACGATGCGGATCTGCCCGTTGGGACGGGCAATCCTGCACTCGAAGTTGAGCTGCCCGCTCCCGGCGAGCGCCTCGCGGAACAGCATGTCGATGCGGGCGCGTTCATCCTCGACGACGCGCGACCACACGAACCAGTCTGCGAGCCCTTCGTGCTGCTGCGGCAGGCCGGCGATCGGGAAGCACTCCTCCGACACCTTCACCCAGCGTGCCTCGATGTTCCATTCCCAACTGCCCAGGCGCGCGATGCGCTGCGCCTTGGTGAGCTTGGCCCGGCTCTCCGCGAGTTCCTCCCGCATGCGCGAGGCGCGGATCATGTAGCGCAGGCGCTCCGACAGCAGCGTCCACTGCGTCGTACTCTTGACGAAGAAGTCCGTCGCTCCCGCCTCGTAGGCGCGTGCGATCGACGGCTCGTCGTCCAGCCCGGTCAGCATCAGCACCGGCACGTGCTCGCCACCCGACAGCCGGCGCAGTCTCTCGCAGGTGATGAATCCGTCGATGTCGGGCATCAATGCGTCCAGCACCACTACGTCGGGCTGGTTCTCGGACAACACCTCGAGCGCGCGCGCACCACCATCGGCCTCGATCACCCTCCAGTTCCGCTCGGCCAGCGCCGACGCCGTCAACAGGCGTGCCACCGGGTCGTCGTCGACGAGGAGCACGAGGTCATGGCGACGCTCGTGCCCTGCGCCGCCTTCGTCCGGCGGCTCGGGTGACTTGTCTGGATCTTCGCTGCGCTTCATCACTTGCTTGTCGCTCGGGTTCTAGTTCGTGAGGGCGGTGTCATTCGAAACCGGGATGGCGAGCAGGGCCTGCACGACCCGCTCGTATTCGACCTTCGCCGCCGGCCAGTCCCGCCGCGCCGCGTGCACCCGCCGCGACCGCGCGAGCAGTTCCAGCGCCGCGCATTGCTTCGACAGCGCGGTCGCTCCCAGATTGGCGCTCGAGGACTTCAGGGTGTGGACGGCATGGCGCAATGCGTCGGCATCGCCCTGCTCGAGCGCGCGCTCCGCATCCGTGACCAGCTTCGCGGCGGTCGTCAGGTAGGTCTTGATCAGGCGCTCCAGCAGACGCGCGGCTCCGCGCTGCTCCATCTCGCGGATTCGATCGATGGCGGCAAGGTCGATGACACGGTCCTCCACCGGCTGCGGCTCGGTGTCCGGCGTCTGGCCGGGCGCGGGATCCGCGCTGCGCTCCTTGCGCGCTCCACCCGCGAGCCAGCGCTCGAGAACCTCGTCGAGCTGCTGCTGGCGGAACGGCTTCGGCAGGTAGTCGTCGAAGCCGGCGGCGCGGCACCGCTCCTCGTCGCCTGCCAGCGCGTTCGCGGTGACCGCCACGATCGGAACATCAAGTCGGGTCTCGTAATCGGCGGCATCCGCCGAGCGCAGGCGCCGAACAGCCTCGAACCCGTCCATTTCCGGCATCTGGCAGTCCATGAACACGACGTCGAAGGCCTGCGTGCGCATCGCGTTGAGCGCTTCGCGGCCGTTGTCGGCGAGCCGCAGTTCGCAACCCAGGTCCCGCAGCATGGCCCGCACGACTTCCTGGTTGACCGCGTTGTCCTCGGCCACGAGCACTCGCCCCCGGCTTCCGGGTGGCAACGTCATGGCGCGCGGAACCAGCGGCTCCGCACGTCCGAGCAGGCGCGTCAGTGTGTCGAGCAGATCCTGTTGACGCACCGGCTTGGTCAGGTACGCATCGACCCCCGTCTGGTAGGCCTCCTGCGCCTCGCTGCCGCTCGCCAGCGAGGTCAGCATCAGCATCTTCACGCCACGGAGCAGCTCGTCCTTCCGGATCTCCGCCGCCAATGTCAGGCCGTCCATGATGGGCATCTTCATGTCGATCACGGCCGCCTCGAACCCCGTTCCGGCCCGCGCCGCCGCCCGCATCAGTTCCAGCGCAGTCGCGCCGCTGTCGGCCATCGCCACTTCCATGCCGACGGCGGCCAGTTGCATCTCCAGGATGCTGCGATTGGTGGGGTTGTCCTCGGCGAGGATCACGCGCCTGCCGCGCAGCAGTCCCGGGCTGGAGGCGACGACCGCCGCCGAGTCGCCGGCCGCGAGCGGGATGGCGAAACGGAACACCGAACCCTCGCCGAACTGGCTCTCGACCTCGATCGATCCCCCCATCAGTTCGACGAGCTGCCGGCTGATCGCGAGCCCCAGTCCGGTGCCGCCGTAGCGCCGTGACATCGACTGGTCGGCCTGCATGAATACCGTGAAGAGCTTGGCGAGCGCCTCCGGCCGCATGCCGATCCCGGTGTCGCGCACCTCGAACGTCGCGCGATGGCCGGCTCCCTCGGGTTGCGCCGCGACCGACACCACGACCTCCCCCGTTTCGGTGAACTTGATCGCATTGCCGACGAGGTTGGTCAGCACCTGGCGCAACCGGGTCGGATCACCGC
>JAOUJD010000187.1 GCA_029883565.1 Burkholderiaceae bacterium | reverse complement strand
GGCCCTGCGCCAGCCGTGCCGCGAGCGGATGCTCCGCGGCGATCGCCATGAACGTCACGCCCATGATCGTGTCGGCCCGTGTCGTGAACACGCGCAGCAGCTTCTTCTCGCCGTCCAGGTCATACGGGAAACCGAAGTTGACCCCGACGCTCTTGCCGATCCAGTTCTCCTGCATCGCCTTGACCTGCGGCGGCCAGTCGACCTTGGCCAGGTCGTCGAGCAGCTGTTCGGCGTACTGGGTGATGCCGAGGTAGTAGCCCGGGATCTCGCGCTTCTCGACGATCGCGTTGGAACGCCAGCCGCGGCCATCGACCACCTGTTCGTTGGCGAGCACGGTCTGGTCCACCGGGTCCCAGTTGACGATCTGGGTCTTGCGGTAGGCGATGCCCTTGTCGAGCATCTTCAGGAACATCCACTGGTTCCACTTGTAGTAGTCGGGCTTGCAGGTGGCCAGCTCGCGCGACCAGTCGAAGGCGAGCCCGAGCGGCTGCATCTGCGCCTTCATGTCGGCGATGTTGCCGTAGGTCCATTCCGCGGGCGCGACCTTCTTGTCGATGGCGGCGTTCTCGGCCGGCAGGCCGAACGCGTCCCATCCCATCGGCGTCATCACGTTGTAGCCGCGCATCCGCAGGATGCGGTACATCACGTCGTTCAGCGTGTAGTTGCGGACGTGACCCATGTGCAGCTTGCCGCTCGGGTAAGGCAGCATCGAACAGACGTAGAACTTGGGCTTGGGCCGGCCCCCGGCGTCCCGGGCGTGCTCGACCGCGCGGTAGGCCTGGGTGCGCTCCCAGTGGGACTGCGCCGCCGCTTCGACGGCCTGCGGGTCGTACTTCGGTTCCATCGCTGTTCTAAGTGTCTGATTCAAGGGGCCGATTATAGGGGCGGCTACACTCCCACCCGCTCATGAATCTGCTGCAGAACCTCAACGAGCAGCAACTCGCTGCCGTCACGCTTCCGAACCAGTCCGCCCTGATCCTCGCCGGTGCCGGCAGCGGCAAGACGCGCGTGCTGACGACGCGCATCGCATGGCTGATCCAGACCGGCCAGCTGTCCCCGCAGAGCGTGCTCGCGGTCACCTTCACCAACAAGGCGGCGAAGGAAATGCTGGCCCGCCTGTCGGCGATGCTGCCGATCAACACCCGGGGCATGTGGATCGGCACCTTCCACGGCCTGTGCAACCGGATGCTGCGCGCGCATCACCGCGAGGCGGGGCTGCCGTCGACCTTCCAGATCCTCGATTCGGCCGACCAGCTCGGCGCGATCAAGCGTCTGCTGAAGGCCAACAACATCGACGACGAGCGCTACCCACCGCGCAACGTGCAGCAGTTCATCAACGGCTCGAAGGAGGCCGGCCTGCGCGCGAAGGACGTCGAGGTCAACGACGACTTCAACCGCCGCTTCGTCGAGCTCTACACGCTGTACGACGCCCAGTGCAATCGCGAGGGCGTGTGTGACTTCGCGGAACTGCTGCTGCGCTGCCATGAACTGCTCGACCGCAACGAGATCCTGCGCCAGCACTACCAGGACCGCTTCCGCCACATCCTGGTCGACGAGTTCCAGGACACCAACCGGCTGCAGTACGCATGGCTGAAGCAGCTGGCCGGCGGTCGCAACGCGATCTTCGCGGTGGGCGACGACGACCAGTCGATCTACGCGTTCCGCGGGGCGAACGTCGGCAACATGTCCGACTTCGAGCGCGAGTTCCGGGTGCAGAACCTGATCAAGCTGGAGCAGAACTACCGCTCGGTGGGCCACATCCTGAACGCGGCCAACGCGCTGATCGCCAACAACGCGCGGCGCCTCGGCAAGGAACTGTGGACGGACGCCGGCGAGGGCGAACCGGTCCGCATCTACGAGGCGCAGACCGACGGCTACGAGGCGGCCTGGCTGGTCGACGAGGTCAAGGGGCTGATCGCGGAGGGCCGCGCGCGCTCCGAGATGGCGGTGCTGTACCGCTCGAACGCGCAGTCGCGCGTGATCGAGCACGCGCTGTTCAACGCGGGCATTCCGTACCGCGTCTACGGCGGGCTGCGCTTCTTCGAGCGGGCCGAGATCAAGCATGCGCTTGCGTACCTGCGGCTGATCGAGAACCCGGCGGACGACACGGCGTTCCTGCGCGTCGTGAATTTCCCGCCGCGCGGCATCGGTGCGCGCACGCTGGAGCAGCTCGCCGATGCCGCGCGCGCGACCAGCGCGAGCCTGTACGCGGCGGTGGGCGGCATGACCGGAAAGGCGGGCGCCAACCTGGGCGGCTTCGTAAAGCTGATCGAGAGCCTGCGCTTCGAGACCGTCAACCTTCCGCTGTCGGAGATCGTCGACGCGGCGATCCAGCGCAGCGGCCTGATCCAGCACTACCAGAACGAGAAGGAAGGCCAGGAGCGGATCGAGAACCTGAGCGAGCTCGTGAACGCGGCGGCGGCCTTCGTGCAGGAGGAGGGCTACGGCGCCGACGCGCCGGGCACGCAGGGCGAGGCCGAGACAGCGATACCTTCGCCGCTCGCCGGGTTCCTTTCGCATGCCTCTCTCGAGGCGGGCGACAACCAGGCCGAAGCGGGGCAGGACGCGCTGCAGCTGATGACGGTGCACGCCGCCAAGGGGCTGGAGTTCTTCGCCGTGTTCGTCACCGGGCTGGAGGAAGGCCTGTTTCCGCACGAGAACAGCCTGACCGAGCTGGACGGGCTCGAGGAGGAGCGGCGGCTGATGTACGTCGCGATCACGCGCGCGCGGCGGCGGCTCTATGTCAGCCTGGCGCAGAGCCGGCTGCTGCACGGCCAGACGCGCTACGGGCTGAAGTCGCGCTTCCTCGACGAACTGCCGGAACAAGCGGTGAAGTGGCTGACGCCGCGCGCGGGCGCCGGCACGGGCGGGCGCTTCGGGCAGTGGCACGACGCCGGGGTGAAGCCCGCCGCGAGTGCTGCCTCGCCAGCCGCGCGGTCGCAGCCGACGCACGGCTTCCGCATCGGTCAGTCAGTGCGCCACTCGAAGTTCGGCGACGGCGTGGTCGTGAGCCTCGAAGGCAGCGGCGACGACGCGCGGGTGCAGGTCAACTTCGGCGTGCACGGCGTCAAGTGGCTGTTGCTCGCCGTCGCCAAGCTGGTTGCGGCCTAGTCCGCCGCGGGCGGCGGACTGTCCGGGAGCGGCTCGATCACCGCGCGATAGATCGGGTACTGGGTCGCGTAGCTGATGCTGGTCATCACGAGCGCGACGGGCGCGAACAGCATCGAGGTCAGCTGCGGCGACAGGCCGAGCGCGCGCAGCAGTTCGGTGGCGAGGAAGCCCACGCCGAAGGACAGGCCCACCAGCATCGCTCCCAGCAGCAGGAACGGCCACCTGTTGCGCCAGCAGGCGACAAACGAGAAGAACATCGCCTTGACCACGGGTTGCCGGTGCCAGCCGACCAGGTGCGGCGAGAACCACGTCAGCATCAGGACGGGCGTGTAGAGAGCGGCGGTGACCATCAGCGCGTCCCACGGGACGTTCTGTGAAACGGACACGGGATCGAGCTGGCCGTCCGTCACCTTCCAGTTGCGCAGTTCATCCATCGCGAACAGCGATGCGACGATGACGAGCAGCAGCACCATGCCGGCGTGCAGTGCGCCGAGCCGGAACAGGGCGACCCGCTGGGGCCCGGGGCGAAGCGCGTCGATCAGCACCGCCGGCAGCGGCATCGCGCCGCGCTCGGCGACCCGGCCCGCGAGAGTCAGGCCCAAGGTCCCGAACGGGACCAGCACGGCCGCCAGCGGCAGCCCGATCACGGGCACGTTGGCGAGCAGCATCAGCACCATGGTGTACAGGATCACCAGCGCCGTGAACGCGAACGGCTGCCGCCAGTACAGCGTGAGCGCTTCGCGCAGCCAGGTCCAGCCGGCGGTCGCCGGCAGCGTGCGAACCTGTGTGACCGGGCCCTGCGGATTGGTGATCATGCCGACACCCACGGCAGGGTCGCGTCGCTGGTGCGCCGCTCCAGGATGCGCTCGAAGTGCGACGGGTCGTGCGGCGTCAGCAGTTCCGCCGCCCTTGGCCGGTGGAAGTCATCGAGTCGCGAGATCCAGAAACGCAGGGCCGCGGCGCGGAGCACGGTGCGCCAGCACTCGTACTCGTCCTCCGTGAGCGGGCGCACCGCGTGGTACGCGTCGAGCATGGCCTGCGCGCGCGGCGGGTCGAAGGCCCCGGTCGCTTGATCGATGCACCAGTCGTTCATGGCTACCGCCAGGTCGAACAGCCAGATCGAGCAGCCGGCGAAGTAGAAGTCGATCAGGCCGCCGATCCGCTCGCCGTCCGGCGTGACTTCGATCAGCACGTTGTCCCGGAACAGGTCGGCATGGATCGGGCCCGCCTGCAGTTTCTCGAAGCGCGTGCTGCGGAAGAACGAGTCCTGGAAGATCACTTCCTCGGCGAGGACGTGGAATGTGTCGTCGGGCAGATAACGCTCCAGGCGTGGCACCGTTTCCTTCCACCAGCCGATGCCGCGCAAGTGGGGCTGGAACATCGGGAAGTCCCTGCCGGCGAGGTGCAGGCGCGCCAGCACCTCGCCGGTGAGAGCGCACTCGCGCGTGCCGGGCTCGCGAATCGCCTTGCCGGTCAGCCGGGTGACGATCGCCGCCGGCCGGCCCTTCAACTCCGACAGCAGCGAGCCCGCACGATTCTCCTGCGGCTCCGGGACCGGCAGGCCGCGGCGTGCAAGGTGGCGCATCAGCTCCAGATAGAAAGGCAGCTGCTTGAACGTCAGTCGCTCGAACAGCGTGAGCACGAACCGGCCGCGGTCGGTGGTGAGGAAGTAGTTCGTGTTCTCGATGCCCGACGCGATGCCCTTCAGTTCCACCAGTTCGCCGAGGGCAAACTGCGTCAGGAACGCTGCGGCTTCTGCTCGCGACAGCGGGGTGAAGACGGCCATGGGTTTTGGCCGCCGGCGTCTAACGCGACGGCGACGGACTGGGCGGAGGAGGAGTCGTGGTGGGAGGGGTGGGCTTGCCGAACTCGAAGCGCAGGAACATCGGCACCGACAGTCCCGGGTTCGTCTGGAACTCGCCGTAGGGTTGACGTCCCTCGCGGTTGGTCATCACATAGCTGCGGGACTGGCCTGCGGGCGTCACGATCACTTCGCTGATGCGGTTCGATTGGCGTTTCTGCTCGATGCGCGTCGTGCCGGAGGTGTCGTCGTCTGGCCGCGCTTTCATGTCTTCGTCCGTGGGCACCAGCCCGTCCCCTGCCGGCGCCGCCCCTCGCTTGCCGGTCTGCGCCGCATCGATGGACTGGCGCTCGGCGGGCGTCAGCTGGATCGTCGTGCGCGGCGCGGCAGGGCTCGGCGCGACCGCCGTGGCCGGCTTGCCCGACGGCAACGGCGGCGGTGCGCTCGAAGGCTGGGCCGTCGCGACCCCGGCCGCCAGCCACAGGGCACCTGCCCCGGCGGCAAGCGCGAACGTCCGCGCCACTGCCTTCCGTCCTCGTCTCATTGCCGCCGTGCGCCTGTTTCCGACTGGTGATGAACCGATTCTAGCCGGAGGGACGCCTGGGCGGAGCGGGCATTTCGCGCGGACTGCGCGTTTGCCCGGGGTTCGAATCGGCGAGCCGGCGCGTCGCCGCGATCGGGGTCCTCACAGATAGAGCAGCTTTTCACGGTCCGTGGCGCTCTGTTCGAAGCCGCGTGCTTCGTAGAAGTCGAAGATCGCGTTCACCACGCCGTCGCTGTCGTCCACGATGCGCATCATGTCGAGATCCGCGGCGCCGATCATGCCTTCGGCGAGCAGGGTGTCGCGCATCCAGTCGAGCAGTCCGGACCAGAAACGCGTGCCGACCAGCACGATCGGCATCGGCTTGCCCTTGCCGGTCTGCATCAGCGTCAGGGCCTCGGACAGTTCGTCGATCGTCCCGAAGCCCCCGGGCATGACGACGTAGGCGGCCGCGTACTTGACGAAGGCCACCTTGCGCGCGAAGAAGTGACGGAAGCGCAGCGAGATGTCCTGGTACGGGTTGCCATGCTGC